>DAIPLM010000030.1:0-11258 GCA_036769205.1 Sphingomicrobium sp. | reverse complement strand
GAATCGGCGTCGATGGCGCCGGTCGTGATCGAACCGCCGTTGGCGAGGACGAAGTCACCTGCGGTGAGGTCGCCGGTCGTGATCGCGCCATTGGCGCCTAGGGCGACCCCGCCGCTGGAAATGAGCGAGCCGACGGTGAGGCTGGTTCCCGCCGCGGCCTGGAAGTTGCCGGCCACGACATCACCGATCAGGATCGAACCCCCGGTCGCGATTGGAGTCGCGGCAAAGATGGTTTCCGGATCGATGTTGTCGTCACCGGCGTCGCCGAACGTGCCGCCGGCATTCGTAAACATCGACGAATCGGCGAGCAGGATGCGGCCATCGGCGTCGACGTCGCCAATGCTGATCGCGCCGTTGACGAGTACCAGCACGTCGGTGTCGGTCGTCAGATCGAGTGTCGTCAGCGTGCCCGGAGTGATGAAGCCGATGCTTCGCGTCGCAACGACATTGTCGACCTTGATCGACGTCGCCGAATCGAGGGCGATCGCAAACGGCTCGGACGGGGTCTGCGGATTGACCAGCCCGGCGGAGATGTCCTTGTAGACGATCGCGCCATTGGCTTCGGTGATGAGGACGTCGCCAGTCGTGACGTTTTGACCGGTCACCGTCCCGCCGGCCGTAATGTCGATGCCGCCGGCCGAGAGAATGTTGCCGACCAGCACCGAGCCATCGGTGTCGATCCGCACAGCCTTGTTCGATTCGCCTGCGGGCACTCCGGCTATCAAATTGCCGAGGGTGACATCGTCGCCGGCGGAAATGCGGATGTCGGCGTCGGACGTGATATTGTCCGCGTCGAAAGTGCCGCCCGCGTCTCCATTGAAAAATCCCGCCAGCACCGTGCCGAGGTCGATTGCGCCCAAAGCGGAGAGATTTACGTCGCCGGTAACATCGAGTTTGCCGGCCGTCAGGTCGCCGCCGTTGGCAAGCAGGTCGAGGTTGCCGTCGATGGTGAAATCGTGCGCCGCAATCTTGCCGGGCGCGTCGATGATCAGATTGCTGCCGATATCGAAATCGGCGTCGGCAATGAAATCACCGCCGGTGGTGATCGTCGCCGAGTCGGCGAAGAAAGTGCCGCGGACGGTCGGCGCCGGGCCGGGATTGGTGACGAAGTTGGCCGCCGCCAGGTTGAGGGTGCCGGCGGTCAGCGTGCCGTTGGACGCATAGACCGCCAGCGAGCCGTCGGTAAGGAAGCTGAACGTGCCGGTGATGGTCGCCGTGCCGTCTTGCGCCAGGACGTAGGACGGCCCGCTCGGCGGCGTCGTGTAGGTCTCACCGGTGATGAGAAAGTCGAACGAGCCAATGGTGGCGTCGCCGTTGAGGACTCGGAAAAAGCTGCCGTCGGTGACCGTGCCGGTGCCGTTAATCCCGCCGGTTCCGCCCAAAGCGATGGCGGTGCCGGTGACCGTTCCCACCTGCAGCGTCCCGCGCTGGTCGGTGTGCCCGAAGCGGTCCTTGGATTCGACCTGGATGGTGCCGGTGGCGGCATTGCCGCCGTCGCCCAGCAGAGAGCCGCTGCCACCGTCGCCGCCGGTGGCATTCGCCGCCAAATTGACGCCGCCGGCCGTGACCAGGACGCCGCGCGCCAGGAAGCTCGCATTGCCGCCGAGCGCGTTGCCGCCATCGCCGCCGGCGCCGGCGCCGCTAAGGCCGCTGCCGCCATTGCCGCCATCGCCGCCGGCGCCGTTCGCCGTCGCCACCAGCACATTGTCGTAATGGGCGCTGCCGCCGGTTGTTGCCTTGCCCTCGTTACTGATCGTGCCCATTTGAATGCGCCCGGCCGTGCCAGCGCCGCCTGTGCCGCCGTCGCCGCCAGGCCCGTCGCTGCCGACGCCGCCGGCGCCGCCATTGCCGCCGGTCCCGTTCACCGCAAACGACGAATCGCCGAAGTCGAGGATGCCGCCGGCGGCGCTGCCCACTGGGCTGACGACACCGCCGGTGCCGGCGCCGCCGTCGCCGCCCCGGCCGCCGGTGGCGCCGTTCGCGCCAACACCGCCGTCGCCGCCCTGGCCATTCGCGCTAAGGTCAACCGTGGTCGCGGTGATGGTCCCAGCGAGCGGCGTATCCAATGTCCATGAGACAAAGACATTGCCGGCCGTCCCGAAGCCGCCGTTGCCACCAAGGCCACCGTCGCCGCCAAAGGCATCGGCCGACGCGTCGAGCGCCTGCAGTGAAACCGTGCCGATGCCGGCGACGACCTCTGCCTGACCGCCAGACGCATTGCCGCCATTGCCATTGAAGCCGTCGCCGCCGCTTGCCTCGGCATTCAGCGTAGTCTGTCCATCGACGGTAATGGACCCGCCGCCGTCGACGATAATTAGTGCGGCCGAAGCCTGGTTTTCGGCCGGTGCGATGTAGGCGGTGGCGTTGCCGCCGACACGGCCGTCGCCGCCGGAAGCGCTGGCGCTCAGGTTGGCGGCGCCGCTCAGGTGCATGGTGCCGCCGTTGAACGCCGACAATTGCACCTTGCCGCCGTCGCCATTGCCGCCGATCGCATTGTCGGAAAAGCCGCCTTCGCCATCGGCCGACGCGAACAAGTCGAACCCCAATTCGATGGTGCCGCCGTCGGCGCGGAGGCCAGCGGTGCCGCCAATGCCGTTGCCGCCGTTGCCGGTGGAGACGATGCCGGCGCTGCCGCCATAGCCGTCGGCGTCGACGTAGCCGCCGCCGTCGAGCGTCACGCTGCTGCCGGTGCCCTGCGCCAGAATGTCGATGTCGCCGCCCGTGCCCAGGCCGCCGTTGCCGGCGCCGAACGCATAACCGCCCTCGCCCTCGGCCGAAGCGAACAAAGTGCCGTCGATCACCACA
The DNA here is from genome assembly GCA_036769205.1 of Sphingomicrobium sp. Taxonomy (GTDB): domain Bacteria; phylum Pseudomonadota; class Alphaproteobacteria; order Sphingomonadales; family Sphingomonadaceae; genus Sphingomicrobium. The sequence goes on along the minus strand of DAIPLM010000030.1, from coordinate 8,453 downwards.
TCGGCGCCGTCGCCGGCGTTGATGTCGACCCGGCCGCCCTTGCCATTGCCGCCGTTGCCGGAAAATGCCTCGCCGCCCTGGCCATCGGCCGAGGCGTTCAAATTGCCCAAGACAGTCACATTCCCGGTCGCCGCTCCGGAGGCCTGGACGAGTGCGTTGCCGCCGGTGCCGAGGCCGCCGCTGGCGCCCTCGCCGCCAGTGCCCGTCGATGTCAGGGACACCGAACCGCCCGTCTGGATCGTGCCGGTATCGGCGTAAAGGAAGGTGTCGCCGCCCGTTCCCGTTCCGCCAAGGGTGCCAGTGCCGCCGGTGCCGATCGCGGTGAAGCTGGCGCCTTGCGTCAAGTCGATCAGACCGCCGCCGAAGGTATAAGCGCCGGCTCCGCCGCCTTCGCCGCTGCCGCCGGTGCCGGCACCGCCGGTACCAAGTTCCGAGTTGCCGCCGCTGCCATCGGCAGAGGCAGTGACGAAGCCATTGAGCGTGATCGAGCCCACGTCGGTGCCGATTTCGAACAAGCCGCCGGTGCCGGCGCCGCCAGTGCCCGCGTTCAGGGCAATGCCACCTTGGCCGTCGACCGAGCCCGACACCGCGCCATTGATGATCAGCGCGCCGCCGGTCAGCGGCGCATTGGTCCGGAAAATGTAATTATAGCCGCCCTGTCCGCGCCCGCCATCGCCGCTTTCGCTGTCACCGCCGGTGCCATCGGCCTCCATCGTCAGATTGCCATTCAGGGTCGTCGTCGCCTGGTCGCCGAAAAAGACCTGGAGATTGCCGCCGATACCAATGCCGCCATTCTCGCTGCCGCCGAAGCCGCCGAGGCCGTTGCCGGTGATGAGGGTCGCGCCGTTGACGGTGAAGGCCGACCCGACGCCGGCTTGTGCCGAGTACCAGACGGTGCCGCCGGTGCCGTTGCCGGCGAGCCCGTCGCAGAAGCATTCGACGAAGGCGCCGTTGGCGCCATAGCCGCTGACGTCGATGGTGACGTCGCCGTTGTAGACCATCGTCGAGCCGTCATCGATCGTGTAATTCTTCGAAAAGCCACCGGTGCCGTTGCCGCCGTTGACGCCGAAGCCGACCGCCGATCCGCCGACGCCGATGGCATCGACCGTCAGGTCGCCGTTGAAGGTGATATCACCGCCCGAATAAGCGGCGACTTCGATGATGCCGGCGGTGGCGTCGCCGCCGTGGATCCCCGCCGACTCGCTGCCGCCGCCCATTGCGTTGGCGGACAGGTGGATGGTGTTACCGGCGTTCGCGGTGCCGACGGTGATGGCGCCGCCGCCGCCGGTGCCGACCAGGATGTTCGAGGCGGTGACGCTGTCGCCACTGCCGAAGCTGCCCTGGCGGTCGGTCGAAATGAACAGGTCGCCGTCGATATCGACGGTGCCGTTGGCGGTTTCGGTCGTGAGCCAGACTTCACCGAGTGAACTGACCGTCAGGTCATTATCGAAATCCAGCGCCGCGAAGCCCTGCAAGTGGGTGAAGCCGGTCGACTTGCTGGTGACCGAATTCGTGAAGTGCGAATCGAAGACGCTGATGTTGGCTTCGGCGCCCGTGTCCGCGCCTCCCGACTGGGCCGAATTGATCAATCCGGACGAAACGTCATGCCCGGCCGAAAGCACGACCGCGCCATTGTCGTCGATTGCCGCGGAGCCGGCGAGCGTGAAGCCAAGGTTGGCACCATTGCCGATGACCATGGTCATCAGCTGGTTCTTGGGCACCGCGACCAGATAGATGCCCTGCTGGTCGGTGATGCCATCCGGCGCCGGGCCGCCGATGTCGCCATTGACCTCGATGCCGGTAGCGCTGGTGGTGCCGGTCGTCACCTGGATGTTGAACAGGCCGTCGGTGGAAAAGCTGATGGTCGCCGCCTCGGCCGCGACCAGCGCCGCTGAGCCGTCGACACTGATGCCACCGTTATGGACGACGTGCGGCGCGACCAGTGCGACATAGCTGTCGCCGCCACCGCCGACGCCGGCTGCCGGGATATTGGCGTTGATCGTGCCGTTGTTGATCACCGACGCCCCAGGCGTTGCCGCCGGCCCGAAGGTGACCGTGTTGGTCGTCCCGAAACCGGTGATGAAGTCGCTTCCGCTGGTTACAATCGGCAAGGCGCTGACAACCAGCGACCCGACGTTGAACGCGCTCTGCCCGCCGAGGACGAAGCCGCCCGGCGCATAGAAATAGACGCTGCCACCTTGCGTGAGGCCGACCTTCGAGTTGATCGTGCCGTTGAGTTCGACGGCGCGGGTCAGGCTGGCGGTGTCGATATTGTTGAGGATGGCGAAATTGGTCGGGCCGTTGAAGTTCGCCACGGTGCCGACCGGCTGGAAAACGATGTTGCTGGTGGTGTTGGTGGCATTGTCGGTCGGCGTCCAGTTGATGACCGCCTGCTGCACGCCGCTGTTGAGCGTGACGGTCGTCTGGTTCGCGACGGACTGGTTGATCGTCCCGTGCGCCGGATTGACGAAATTGCCCGAGCCCTGGAAGCTCTGCGCCGCCGCCGGGGTGGCGCCGACGGCCATCACCGTCGCCAGTGCGAGGATCGAGCAGCTGGTGCGGCTGCGGCGGCTGTTTGGTGCGGTACGCGGCATAAATCAGCTCCAGGGCAACAGGCGGGTGGTCAGCGTAATCAGGAAGCGCGGATCCCCGCGGTGGCGGTCGATCATTCCGGTGCGTTCGAGCGGGAAGGCGACAAGGGCGTCGATGGCGGCGCGGCCGCCAAATTCGCCGCGCAGGCCGCCGCCCGCCGACATCAGATGCTTGGGGTCGCTGAATTGGTCGTGGGTCCAGGTCCAGGCGGCGTCGCCGAAGACAAACGGCTGGACCTGCAACGGCGTGCGGTGGAACGGGGTCAGGCGCGGGCCACGCAGCTCGAGCGAAACTCCAGCGCCGCTGTCGCCGGTCAGGGTCGACGGGTCATAGCCGCGGCCGATGGTGTAATTGCCGGCGGTGAACTGCTCGAACGGCAGCAATTTCTCAAAGCCATATTGCAGCCGCGGGCTGACCGCGACCGCCAGCGAATCGCCAAGGCCAAGCTCGCCCGTGCCGTTGAAGCGGATCATGGTCGCCGTCGGGTCGGCCTCGTTCTGGCTTTGCGGGATGGAGCCGTCGAGGCAGCGCCCGCCCGCCACGTCGCAGGCCTCGCTGCCGTCGAACACGTCGATCCCTCGGCGAATCTCGAGCGTCCCGCCGACCCGCCATTTGGGCCGGCGCGAGCGCAGGTCGATCGCGTCGAAATCGGCGCGCGCCCACAGCACGCGCAGTCGGTCGCGAGCGATCGGGATCAGCAAATCGGTCTTCTGGTTGACGAAGTCGAACCCGGCCCCGATCGAAAAATTCTTTTGCTGGGTGCGCAGCAGAGGATAGGACAGGCCCAGCGTCGCGAACACGGTTTTGGCCTTGAGATTGTCGTCGACGCCGTCGAGCGCCGGCCTGGTCCAGGCATAAGTGACCTGGGTGTTGATCGTCAGGCCCTCGGAGCCCGGCCGGAAGCTGTGCCCGGCCTGGAAGATCTGCTGCTCGCGGAAATCGCTGGTCGAATAAATGGACACATAGGTGCTGTCGCCGAGGCCGGTCAGGCCGAAAGCCTGAGCGCGCAGCTGGCCGCCCCAGCGGCCGGTTTCGGCGGCCGCCAGGTTGGTGACCATGGCGTCGACCGAATAAGGCTGACGGATGACGGAGACCTCACCGACCAGTTCGCCCGGGCCGGTGCCGGCTGGCTTGAGCACCAGCTGGACGTTGTAACCGGGCAGGTCGCGGGCCAGCAGCAAATAGCGCTCGGCGCGGTAACGATCGAAGATTTCGTCCTCGGTGAGCTTGGCAAGGTAGCCCGCCAGCTTGGCCTCGGCGCCACCGGTCTCGCCGCGGGCGCGGATCGCCGTCACTCGCGCATAGAGAAGCTCAAGGCGGACCTGGCCGTTCTCGATGCGCTGCGTCGGCACCTGGACAGCGGCGAGATAGCCCTTACCGCGCAAGAAGGTCGCGGCGCGGTCGCGGATTTCGCAAATGACCGACACCGGATGTTCGGCGCCGGCGAAGTCGGCCCAGGTTGATCGCATCTCCTCGGGCGTCGCGCCCTTGAGGTTGTGGAAATCGACGTCGGTTATCGTCACCTTGACGTCATTGAACTCGGGATTGGCCAGCGGGCAGGGCGAACGTTCGACCCCGCCGATCACGTTCAAGGTGGATTTCTGCTGGGGCGGCGCCAGCTGCGGCCGGGTCAGTTCCTCGCGCGTCGGCGCAACGGTCTGCGAAAAGGCTGGCGATCCCGCGAGGAGCCCCGCGCCCGCCGCGAAGGTCCCAAAGACTGAAATACCGCGCCGAAGCCCCATGCCCATTCCCCCAATACCGCACACACAAAAAGGCCGACGCCTCCCCCAGCGACTCGGCCCCTGCCTTGGTTAACTTTGGTGAAACCAAGTTTAACCCGAGTCAATTGAATAGGTTGAGGAAATCGTCCCGCCACGGGGCAATCCGGCGGCAACCGCGCCGGCATTGCCGCGTTGCCCCATGATGCGCATCGCCACCTTCAACGTCAACGGCGTCAACGGCCGGCTGCCGGTGCTGCTGCAATGGCTGCAATCGACCGCCCCCGATGTCGCCTGCCTCCAGGAACTCAAGTGCCCCGACGAGCGCTTCCCGGCGGCGGCGCTGGAGCAGGCCGGCTACGGCGCCATCTGGCACGGGCAGAAGAGCTGGAACGGGGTTGCCATTCTGGCCCGCGATTGCATTCCCGAGGAAACTCGGCGCGGGCTCCCCGGCGATCCCGACGACAGCCACAGCCGCTACCTCGAAGCGGCGATCAAGGGCGTGCTGGTCGGTTGCCTCTATCTGCCTAACGGCAATCCCTGGCCGGGGCCGAAGTTCGATTACAAGCTGGCGTGGATGGCGCGGTTCGAGAAGCTCGCCGCCGAGCTCATCTCGCTCGATGCGCCGGTCGTGCTGGCCGGCGACTATAATGTCATTCCGACTGACGCCGACGCCTATAAGCCAGAGCGGTGGGTGAAGGACGCCTTGTTCTTGCCCGAGGCCAAGGCGGCCTATGCGCGGCTGCTCAAGCAGGGCTGGACCGACGCGTTGCGCAAGCTCCATCCCAAGGAGCGCATCTTCACCTTCTGGGACTATTTCCGCAACGCCTGGCCGCGCGACGCCGGTATCCGCATCGACCATCTGTTGCTCAACAAGCCGGCGGCAAAGCGGCTGCAGGCGGCCGGCGTCGACCGCAGCGTCCGGGGCCTGCCCAAGGCCAGCGACCATGCGCCGGTGTGGATCGAGCTCAAGTGACTCCGATCGAACCGATGGAGGCCTTGCTCGCCAAGGAGCTGCCAGACGGGCCGGGATGGCAATATGAGCCCAAATGGGACGGCTTCCGCTGCATCGCCATTCGCTCCGGCGCCGATGTCCAGCTGTGGTCGAAGTCGGGCAAGCCGCTCGCCCGCTATTTCCCCGAGGTCTCCGCCATGGTCGGCCGCCTCGAGGCGCGCGAGTTCATCCTCGACAGCGAGTTGCTGATCGTCAGCCGCGGGATCGTCTCGTTCGAAGCATTGCAGCTTCGGCTCCACCCGGCGGAAACCCGGGTCCGCAAGCTCGCCGCCGCCACCCCGGCGATGATGATGGCTTTCGACTTGCTGGCGCTCGGCAAGGAAATGCACGGCTCGAAGCCGCTGTCCGAGCGTCGCGCCGTGCTGGAGAAAATGCTCGCCGGCGAGCGCGAAGCCGACCTGCAATTGTCGCCGGCGACGCGCGACCGCGACGAGGCGCTTGGCTGGCTGGAGCGCACCGGCGGCGCGCTCGACGGGGTCATCGCCAAAAGGCTCGACCTTCCCTACCGGCCCGGCGAGCGGGCGATGGTCAAGGTCAAGCAACGCCGCACCGCCGACTGCGTCGTCGGCGGCTTCCGCTACGCCTCGAAAGGCAGGCAGGTCGGCTCGCTTCTGCTCGGCCTCTATGATGACGCCGGCCTGCTCAACCATGTCGGCTATACCTCGTCGATCGCCGCCAGGGACCGCGCCGGCTGGACCCGCGAACTGGAGGCTTTGGTCGAGCCGCCGGGCTTCACCGGCAGCGCCCCCGGCGGGCCGAGCCGCTGGGCGACCGCGCGCTCGGCCGAATGGCAGCCGCTCAAGCCCGCCATCGTCGTCGAGGTGCTGTACGACCAGGTCACCGGAGGCCGCTTCCGCCATGGCACCAAATTGCTCCGCCGCCGCCCGGACAAAAGCCCGAGGCAATGCACGATGGAGCAACTCGCCCCGCCGCTGACGCCATCGCAGCTCAAGCAGCTGATGATTGGCTAACGCCCCTCGAAGCCGGCCAGCACCTCGGCCAGCCAGCGGGCGGCGGTCAAAGCGCTGAGGTCGCTGGGGTCGAGCGGCGGGTCCCATTCGGTGAGGTCGATAACTCTGACGCGTGGCTCGGCGGCGAGCCGGCGGGCGGCGGCAAAGAAGTCGCCGGAGTCCATGCCGCCGGCCCGCGCCCCCGGCGCGCCCGGGAATTGCGCGCGGTTAATGACGTCGATGTCGCAGTCGACCACCAAAGCCTGGCAATGCGCGACGTGGGCCAGCGCCCGCTCGATCGCGGTCGCTATCCCCTGCTGCTGGACTTCGCCGATGGTGATCACGCAATTGCCGGCTGCCAAGGCGTCGTCATGCATGGTCTTGGAATTGGCGAACGGCGCCAGGCCGATCTGGGCGATATTGGCGCCAGGCAAGTCATCCTCGATTAGCGCCCGCACGGGGTTTCCGTTGCTCAGGCCCGCCTCGGTCTCGCGCATGTCGAAATGGGCATCGAGCGTGATCAGCCCGACCTGGCCGAGTGGCAGGCCGAGCCCGTGCACGCCCGGCCGAGTCACCGCGTTATTGCCGCCGATCAGCAGGGTCAGCGCATGGGATTGCACGCTGGTGCTGACAGCTTCGCGGATCGGCCCCGTCGCCTGCTCGATGCTCAACCCGCCAAGATCGACATCGCCATAGTCGCGGATTTGCGCCGACAGCTCGCCGCGCGTCTCGACATTGTAGTGGCCCATGCGCTTCAGCGCCGGCCGCAGCTTGCCCGGCGCCAGGTCGCAGCGCCCCGGCGTCACCGACCCCGCCGCCAGCGGTGCGCCCACCAGCCCGATGGGCGCGTCGGCGTCATTGGTCAGCAGGTCGGCGAGATTGGGCCAGCTCATCCTTGACGACTAGCATCGCCGCCGCCCAAAGCCACCCGTCATGTGGGACCGCCTGCTCGTCGACTGCCATCTCGCGACCATGGAGCCGGGCGCCGGCGAAGGGCCGCTGGGCATCGTCCGCAACGCCGCCATCGCCATCGAGGACGGCCGCATCCTGCGCGTCGGCACCCGCACCGAGCTCGCCGGCTTCCGCGCCCGCGAAGTCGTGCCCCTGGGCGGCGCCTGGGTGACACCGGGCCTGATCGACTGCCACACGCATCTGGTCTTCGCCGGCACCCGGGCGGCGGAGCATGCGATGCGCCGGGCGGGCGCTTCCTACGAGGCAATCGCCAAGGCCGGCGGCGGCATCGCCTCGACCGTCGCCGCGACCGCCAAGGCGTCGGACAAGGATTTGCTCGAGCAATCGCAACGGCGGCTGCGGGCGCTGATGGCCGGCGGTTGCACGACGGTCGAGATCAAATCCGGCTACGGCGCCGACACCGCCAGCGAGCTGCGGCTGCTGGCGATCGCCAAGGATCTCGGCGAGTTAAATGATGTTCGCATTGTCTCCACCTTGCTCGCCCTGCACGCGCTGCCGGCCGGCGCCGACCGCGAGGCGTTCGTCAAGGAAGCGGTCGACAAGCTGATCCCCGAGGCGGCGCGCTCCAAGCTGGCGACCAGCGTCGACGCCTTTTGCGAGACCATCGCCTTCACGCCCACCGAGGTCGAACGCGCCTTCACCGCCGCCCGCGCCCACGGCCTCGGCGTCCGCCTTCACGCCGAGCAATTGTCCAACCAGAAGGGCGCTGAACTGGCCGCCCGCTACAAGGCCTTGTCGGCCGACCATCTCGAACATCTCGATGCCGCCGGTGCCAAGGCCATGGCCCGCGCCGGGACCGTTGCCGTGCTATTGCCGGGCGCCTTTTACACGCTCCAGGAAACGCTCAAGCCGCCGGTGCAATTGCTGCGCGATCACAAGGTGCCGATCGCCATCGCCACCGACTGCAACCCCGGCACTTCGCCGTTGCTCAATCCGCAGCTGGTGATGAACATGGCGTGCACCTTGTTCGGCCTGACTCCGGAAGAAGCCATCGCCGGCATGACCGTCAATGCCGCCCGCGCGCTCGGCCTCGCCAGCCAGGTCGGTAGCATCGCCGCCGGCAAGGCCGCCGACCTCGCCGTCTGGCGCATCGCCGAGCCGGCCGAGCTTGGCTATTGGGTCGGGCTGATGCCGGAGCGGCGGATTTACGGGGGAATGGATAGTTGAGCGACCGACGCGACAACAGCCGCCACATCCGCGCGCGCC
>DAIPLM010000212.1:0-3107 GCA_036769205.1 Sphingomicrobium sp. | reverse complement strand
CCGACCGACAGCACGCTGCCGACTTCGGAGACCTGCGCGTCGGCGTCGAAATTCGCGATCTGGTCGCGAATAACGCGGGAGATTTCAGCGGCGCGGATGTCCATTTTCAGCCTTTCGTCAGCCCTTCATCGCGAGGGCGAGATTGTTGAGTTTCGTCTTGATGGAAGCGTCGATCATGCGACTGCCGAGCCGGACGACGATGCCGCCGAGGATGGAGCGGTCGACGCGGGCGTCGATCGCCACGTCCTTGCCGCCGCGCGCCTTCAGATTGGCCTTGAGGGTGGCGAGCTGGTCGTCGTTGAGCGGGTAGGCGCTGGTCACTTCCGCCGTCGTCTCGCCGCGATGGGCGGCGGCGAGGCGGGCGAAGGTGCGGATGACGGCGTCGAGCTGCGACAGCCGGCCGTTTTCGGCCAGCACGCCGACGAAGCGGGTGGTCAGCGAGTCTAGCTTGAGCGCCTCAGCCGTCGCCGCGATCGCCTTCGCCGCGTCCTTGCGGTTGATCAAAGGACTGATCGTCAGTGCCTTGAAATCGGCCGAATCGGCGAGCGCCGCTTTGACCGTGTCCAGGCTGGCCGAGACGGTTTCGATCTGGCGCTGGTCGCGGGCAAGCTCGAACAGCGCCGACGCATAACGTCCCGCTAAGCTGGCTCGAATGCCGCCGGATGTCTCCACGCGCTTTAAGCTCCACAAAAAAGCTGTTGCCCCCAGTGGAAAAACGGGGCGCAACCGGCCGCAAAACCGCGCGCCCCCCATGGGTTGGCGCGCCACTAGCAGGGGGTGGCTTTGAGCGCAAGCGGTGGGAAGCGGAGGAATCGCGGAGCCGCTAAAGCATCGCCATGACTTACCGAATCCAAGGCCTCGACCCGGCCCCGTTCGCCGCCTTGTTTGAGCTGGATAGCCGCCAGCTCGAAGCCAAAGGCATGATCCGCATGATCGTCGATGATCCCAATTTTCCGTGTCGGGTCAGCCTGCGGGACGCCGACATTGGCGACGAGGTGATCCTGCTCAACCATGTCAGCCACGACGGCGACAATCCGTATCGCGCCAGCCACGCCATCTTCGTCAGCAAGTCGGCTCGGCACCCGGCACAATATGTTGACGCGATCCCGCTCGCGCTCGACCGGCGCATCCTCTCGCTGCGCGCCTTCGACGCCGACGGCATGATGATCGACGCCGCCCTTGTCCAGCCGGGCGAGGCGGATCCGGCCATCCGCCAGCTGTTCGCCAATCCGGCCGCCGACCACATCGACGCCCACAACGCCACCCGCGGCTGCTTCGCCGCCCGCATCGACAGGACCTGAACCATGACGTTTGCTTATGCTAAACCGGCGATGATGCCAGTGATCGACGAGGATGCAGCCTGGGCCGCCTTCGAGCGCCGCGACCGGCGCTGGGACGGGCGCGTTATCGGCGCGGTCAAGACCACCGGTATCTATTGCAAGCCGAGCTGCCCGGCGCGGCGCCCGAAGCGCGAGCATGTCGAGTTCTTCGCCGACGCCGAGACGGCGCGCGCCGCCGGCTATCGGTCGTGCTTGCGCTGCAAGCCCGACGAGGTCGGCCGCGACCGCGAGGCGGTGGCCGAGGCCGTGACCCTGATCGAACGCGCCGAGGAGCCGCCAAGGCTCGACCAGCTGGCCGCCGCCGTCGGCTATGCGCCGCACCATTTCCAGCGGCTGTTCAGCCGCGAAATGGGGGTCTCGCCGGCGGCCTATGCGCGCGGCCTGCGCGCCGGCCGGGCTCAGCGCAACCTTAACAAGGACAAAAGCGTGACCGAGGCAATCTACGATTCGGGCTATGCGGCGCCGAGCCGCTTCTATGCTGACGCCAAAGACCGGCTGGGCATGACCCCGTCGGCCTGGCGCGACGGCGGCCGCGGCGAGACCATCCGCTACGCCATGCTCGATACGCCGCTCGGTCGGATGCTGGTGGCGGCGACCGCCAAGGGCATCTGCCGCCTGACCTTCGACGAGGACGTCGCGACCTTGCGCCGCCGCTTCCCCAATGCCGCGATCGCGCCGGCCGACACCGCCATGGCGGCGCTGATCTCCGGCGTGCTCCAGGCGATCGAGGCCCCGGCCGCCGCCCCGGACTTGCCGATCGACGTCGCCGGCACCGCCTTCCAGGAGAAAGTGTGGCGGGAGTTGCGGCGCATCCCGCCCGGCGAGACTCGCAGCTATGCCGACATCGCCGCCGCCATCGGCGATCCCAGGGCGACGCGGGCGGTCGGCACCGCCAATGGCTCCAACCCGGTGGCGGTGCTGGTGCCCTGCCACCGCGTCATCCGCTCCGACGGCACGCTCGGCGGCTATGCCGGCGGCCTCGACCGCAAGCGCAAATTGCTCGCGGCCGAGGGGGCCAGATGGAGCGAACAGGCCAAGCTCGATCTTTAGGCGGGATCGTCCTTGTCGTCCGAGAGGATCACTTCTTTCTCGAGGAGCGAAACCGCATCCTGGCCGTTACCCGAGGCGATCATGTCGAGCGCTTGCTTGGCGTATTTCGGTTCCGCGACACCGTGCGGCATGTAGGCGACCGGTTCCAGCGCCGCCTTGGCCTCGGCCAGGCGATTCTGGCGCAGATATTCGATGCCCAGGCGCACTTGTAGCTTCAAGTCCCGCGGTGCCAGGATTGCCGCATATTTCAATGCGTCGATCGCGGCCTGGGGAGCCGGCTGGTTGGCGTCCCGGTAGCTCCGATAATAAAGGTAAAGGGGCTCGGGATCCTCGGTGTCGGCCTTGTTGGCCTTGATGAACCACTCGCGGGCTTCCTTGAACAAGGCCGGGTCGTTCGTTTTCCTGGCCTTGCCAAGGAATGAGCGACCCTTGAAGACCATGGCCTCGGTCGATGTCGGATCGGCCTTCATCGCGGCGTCGGCCGCAGCGCCGGCCTCCTCATAATTGCCGTTGTCATATTCGACTTGGGCCAGCGTCCGCATCACCAGCGAGTCGCTTGGCGCTTTCGTGGCGATTTCGCGCACCGCCTTCAGCACTCGTCAACACTTCCGCGACTATCTGTCCGGTCGGCAACATGGTGATGACAAAGTCCTGGCGCGCAATATCCTGCAGACTTGCGGCGAGGCTGGCCCCGAACTCCTTGCAGAACTGCGCCGC
>DAIPLM010000211.1:0-3129 GCA_036769205.1 Sphingomicrobium sp. | reverse complement strand
GAGGCGAGCCGGGCGGCGCGCGACGTGTTCGAGACGGTCGACGAGGCGCTCGGCCAGAACCTGTTCCGGCTGATGCGCGAGGGGCCGGAGGACGAACTCAAGCTGACCGAGAATGCCCAGCCGGCGATCATGGCGCATGCGCTGGCGGTGTTCCGGGCGCTGACCAAGGAGGGCGGGGTCGAACTGGAGAGAACGGCGCAATTCGTCGCCGGGCATAGCCTGGGCGAATATTCGGCTCTGTGCGCGGCGGGGTCGTTCGATCTGCCAACGACCGCCAAGCTGCTGAAGCTGCGTGGCCAGGCGATGCAGGCTGCGGTGCCGGTCGGCATTGGGGCGATGGCGGCGCTGCTCGGCGCCGGCGTCGCGCTGGCACGCAAGATCGCCGAAGCGGCGGCGCAGGGCGAGGTGTGCGAGGTCGCCAATGACAACGACCCCGGCCAGGTGGTGCTGTCCGGCCATGCCGGCGCCATCGAGCGGGCGATTGGCATGGCGAAAGACATGGGCGCCAAACGGGCGGTGCTGCTGCCGGTATCGGCGCCGTTCCACTGCTCGCTGATGCAGCCGGCGGCCGACGCCATGGCCGACGCCTTGTCCTACGAAGTACTGGAGGCGCCGACGGTGCCGCTCTACGCCAACGTCACCGCCGCTCCGACCAGCGACCCGGACACGATCCGGGGCCAGCTAGTTGAGCAAGTCACCGGCATGGTCCGCTGGCGCGAAAGCATCGCCAACATGGCGGAGGCCGGGGTCGACGAGTTCGTCGAGCTTGGCGGCAAGGTGCTTGGGGGCATGGTCAAGCGCATCGCCCCCGAGGCGAAGGTGACGAGCGTCGTGACCATCGAGGACATCGAGGCGCTGGCGAAGGAGATCCATTGATGTTCGACCTGACGGGGATGACCGCGCTGGTGACCGGGGCTTCGGGCGGTCTTGGTTCGTCAATCGCACAGGCGCTGGCAGGACAGGGCGCGCGGCTGGCAGTATCGGGGAGCAATGTCGAGAAGCTGGAGGCGTTCCGGGCCGGGCTTGGTGGCGAGCATGTGGCGCTGCCCTGCAACCTCAGCGACGGGGCGGCGGTCGATGCATTGGTGCCGCAGGCGGTCGAGGCTTTGGGCGGCAAGCTAGATATCCTCGTCAACAATGCGGGCATCACCCGCGACAATTTGCTGATGCGGATGAAGGACGAGGAGTTCGAGGAGGTCATTCGAGTCAACCTCGAGGCCGCGTTCCGGCTGATGCGGGCGGCGGCGCGGCCGATGATGAAGGCGCGCTTCGGGCGGATTATCTCGGTGACCTCGGTGGTCGGGGTGACCGGCAATCCGGGCCAGGCCAATTATGTCGCTTCCAAGGCCGGACTCATCGGCATGACCAAGGCGGTGGCGCAGGAGCTGGCGAGCCGCAACATCACCGTCAATGCGGTGGCGCCTGGGTTCATGGCCTCGGCGATGACCGACGCGCTCAATGACCAGCAGCGCGAGGGAATCCTGTCGCGCATCCCGATGGGGGCGATGGGCAGCGGCGAAGACATCGGCGCGGCGGTGGTGTTCCTGGCGTCGAAGGAAGCCGGCTACGTCACCGGCCAGACGCTGCACGTCAATGGCGGGATGGCGATGCCTTAAGGGCGCGTCGGACCGACAGGACCAACACCAACACAGCGGTCAGCAACCCCAAGGGGAACAGGGTGAGGGCGGCGAGGTTGCGGGCCACCAATGGCGCGAGCCAGACGAGTGCCAACTCGCTTTTTTCCCAGGGCAGCCAGCCGTGGCGCTCCGCGTCGCGCCAGAGGTAGGCGATGCCTACGAGCAGGACGACGAAATCATAGTCGAGCACGTAGGGCGTCGAAATGAGGACGGCGGCGGTGACGGCGGCGTTGCGCAAATCGGGCCGGGCCTTGCGCGCCAGCCACAGAGTGGCGGCGATGGCGGCGAAGGTGAAGGCGCCCTGGACCGCATAAGCGGCCTCGACCGACCCGCTCCAGCTCCGCACCGCCGAAAACGGGCTCATGATCTTTTCCCAGCCGGTGCGGCCTTGCTCGATGACGATGGCGCGGGTCAGCGGCAGGCTGTCGAGGAAGGCCTGCCACACCGGCCAGCCCCAGATGGCCAGCGTCGTCGCGATTAATGCCATGGACGAGGCGGCGGCGCCGGCGATGGCGCGCCAGTTCCACAGCACCAGCAGCAGCAATGGCAGGATGAGCGCGAACTGCGGCTTGTAGACCAGGCAACCGAGCAGCAGGCCGGCGGCGAACGGGCGCTTTTCGAGCAACATCAACCCGCCGCCCAGCAATAGGGCGGTCAGGAAGCCGTTGTGGCCATGCATGATGCAAATCAGGCTGGCCGGCGCGGCAAGGACGAACAGCCAGGCCTCGGGGCGACCGGTGAAGCGGCGCATTGCCCAAGCGAAGGGAATCGAGGTCGCCGCCTGCCAGACGAACAAAGCCGCGAGATAGGGCAGGGTCGCCAGCGCCGCCGCGACCAGCAGGAAGGGCGGCGGGTAATGCCAGCCGTAGAGTTCGCGCAAGGCCGGCCCATGGAACCGCTCCTGGACGGCGAAATGCGCGTCCCAGTTCCAGACTTCGGCGGCGCGGCCGTCGAGCACCATGCGGCCGGCCGTCCACACCTGCGAGAAATCGGTGCCGAGCGGCCGCCCCTGCCAGTCGAGCGTGCCTTGCGCGGAGGCGAAGAGGAAAGCGAGGATGGCGACGCTGACGAGGCCGCAGACGATGGCGATGCGGACGCAGCGCTCCCGGCTCAGCCAGTCGTCGGATGAACTTCTGTTCACTAGTCCCCCTGCGTTCGTCATTGCGAGGAGCATAGCGACGAAGCAATCCCGAAACCGTTAGTTAGGCTGGATTGCTTCGCTGCACTCGCAATGACGGTTCGTGGCGAATCCCTTGTCGCTCGATTTTCGACCCCTATATCGCCTGCGAAACGTGGAAAATCACGGGCGCTTTCAACGGCGTCCGGGGGCAAACGAAGAGGGAATGAATATGGCCAAGGTGATCGGCATCGATCTTGGAACCACCAACAGCTGCGTCGCCGTCATGGAAGGCGGCAAGCCCAAAGTGATCGAAAATAGCGAGGGTGCGCGCACCACGCCGTCGGTCGTCGCCTTCACCAAGGACGGCGAGCG
>DAIPLM010000210.1:0-3136 GCA_036769205.1 Sphingomicrobium sp. | reverse complement strand
GGGTTTCGTCGTAACGGCGGATGAGCTCGGCGCCGGAGCAATCGAGATAAAGGATTTCGGGCCGCACGCCGGCGATCGAGCGGACGATCTCGGGCAGCTTGGCGGCATCGAAGCCGCGGCTGCGGGCGTCCATGCCGACCGCGATCGGCGCATGCTGGCCGGCATCCTCCTCGCCGCGCACGAAATCCTTGAGCAGAGCGACCGGCAGATTGTCGACGCAGTCCCAGCCCATGTCCTCGAGCGCGTCGAGCACGGTCGACTTGCCGGCGCCCGACATGCCGGTGACCAGCAACAGGCGGGGCGGGGGACCGCTTCGGCCGGGCTCCGGCGCCATCAGCTTTTGAGCCCGAGCCGGTCGAGCGCCACAGCAACCTTTGACGGCGCCGACGCGGTCAGGGCATCGACGTTAATCAGCGGCAGGTTGACGCCGAGCACCAGCCGCTCGCGGCTGTCGTCGGGAAGCCGCAGAATGTCGCCGGTCAGCTCGACGAACAAGGCGACCGGAACGTCGTTTACCGTCTCCATCTCGACGATCCCGACGCCGCGGATCTCGAGCTTGCCGTGTATCGTCGGCGGCGCCGAGGCGAGCAGCCGGCCATTGTCCTTGCGGACGATCGTCTGGTCGTCGCTGACCAACGTGAAGCCGCGGTCGATCAGGCGCAAAGCGAGATCGGATTTGCCGGCGCCCGACGGGCCGGAAATCAGCACCGCTCGGCCGTCCAAGGCGACGGTACTGGCGTGGAGGGTCTCGGACGACAGCCGCATCACGTCAGGTCCGCCGCCGGCAAGGTGATGGTGAAGCGAGCGCCGGAGGGCGCATCGTCGCGGTCGGCCACGTCGATCTCCCCGTCATGGCCTTCGACGATGGCGCGGGCGATCGCCAGGCCGAGCCCCGAATGGCGACCGAAATTCTCGGTCTTGGGCCGGACCGAATGGAAGCGGTTGAAGATGGCTTCGCGGAGATCCGGCGGCACGCCCGGGCCCTCGTCATCGACCCGGATCAGCACCGAATCGCCGACATGGATGGCGGCGATCTCGACCAGCGCCCCGCTCGGCGAGAAGCTGATGGCATTGTCGATGATATTCTCGATCGCCCGCGCTAGCCGGCTCGGCTCCCCCATCACCATCGTGCTCTCGCGCCTGGGCCTGGCAAAGGCGAGGCGCACATTGCCGGTCTCCCGCCGCTGCTCCCAGCTCGACACGATGCCGCCGATCAGGGGCCCGAGGTCGACGGGCTCGAAACGGGCGCGGGCCAGCTCGGCATCGGTCCGCGCCGCCTCGCTGATGTCGTTGATCAGCCGGTCGAGCCGGACCACGTCCTGGCGGACGACGTCGAGCAATTGCTGGCGCAGCTTGGGGTCGTCGACCCGGTCGAGGCTGTCGACGGCACTGCGCAGCGACGCCAGCGGGTTCTTCAGCTCATGGGTGACGTCGGCGGCGAACGCCTCGATATTGTCGATCCGGTGCCGCAGCGACTGGCTCATGTCGGAGACGGCGCGTGCGAGCATGCCGATTTCGTCGCGCCGCGACGGCAGGCGGGGCACCTTAACCTCGCGCGCCCGGCCCAGCCGGACCCGATGTGCGGCGAGCGCGATCCGGCGCAGCGGGCGGACGATGGTGCGGGCGAGGAAGAAGGACAGCAAGGCCGAAAGCAGCACGGCGATCGCCATGGCGATGGCCAGCGACCCGCGCTCCTTGCGCACCGTCCGGGTGAAGTTGCGATCGTTGACGGTCAGCAGCAACTGCCCGCCGTCGGCGAGCGGTGCGCCGGCCGAGAAGACCGGAGTCAAATCGGGGGCGTTGCGGACCTCATGCGATGCATCGCCGCTTGCCTCTGCTTCGCGCAGCTCGGGCCAGGCCCCAGCGCGGTCAGGGACCGGCTCGGCGAAATCCTCGACCTGGTTGGCACCAACCAAGGCGTTGAAGCCGCGGTCGAGCGCCCGGGCGACCGATTTGCGCCATTTCTCGCTGGCAGGGTCGCGCAATTCATAGGTGGCGCCGCTGATCTCCCAGCTGTCGGCGAGCCGGTCGCCGTTCGGTCCGTATAGCCGCGCCCTGGTCTTGCCGTCGGCCGCCAGCCTGGCGAGCAACAGGTCGCGCCGCGCCGGCGGCACCGCCGACAGCGCGCCGGCCATCAGCTGCGCTTCGCGCTCGAGCTGGCCAATGCGCTCGTCCTGCAGCTGGTTGCGGAAGGCGTCGAGGTAGAGCACCGACACCGCGAACACGACTAGGATCAGCAGATTGAGCGCCAGGATTCGGTGCGCGATCGTCCATTGCCCTTCCCAGGGCCGCAGCCGCCGCCGCACCTTATTCCTCGCCGAAGCGGTAGCCGACGCCATACAGGGTCTCGATTGCATCGAAGTCGGGATCGGCTTCGCGGAACTTGCGGCGCACGCGCTTGATGTGGCTGTCGATGGTGCGGTCGTCGACATAGACATCGTCCTGATAGGCGATGTCGAGCAATTGGTTGCGCGATTTGACGACGCCCGGCCGCTGCGCCAGCGCCTCCAGGATCAGGAACTCGGTGACGGTCAGGGTGACGTCCTTGCCGTCCCAGACGACCTTGTGGCGGGCCGGGTCCATGGTCAGCCGGCCGCGGACGATCAAGGCCTCCTCGGGCTGGTCGTCGGCCGAGCTCGCCTGGCCGCGCTCGAGGTCGCGGCGGCGCAGGATGGCGCGGATGCGGGCGATCAGCAGCCGCTGCGAGAACGGCTTGGCGATATAATCGTCGGCGCCCATCGCCAGACCGAGTGCCTCGTCGAGTTCGTCGTCCTTGGAGGTGAGGAAGATGATCGGCATCGCCCCGACCGGCCCGCCCATCTCCCGCACCCGGCGAAGCAGCTCCATCCCGTCCATCTGCGGCATCTTGATGTCGAATACGCCAAGGTCGGGCGGGTTGTCGGCGAACGCCTTCAGCGCCGCCGTGCCGTCCGAATAGAGGCGGGTCACGAACCCCTCGGCCTGGAGCGCGATCGACACCGATGTAAGGATGTTGCGGTCGTCGTCGACGAGCGCGATCACCTGGCTCATTCGCACTCCCGAAGCTTCGCCGGGCGGGCTTAGCCCAGCGGCGAACCCATGGGCAAGGCGCGCCGGCATGGTTGCAGGCGGTCACCGCGCGAGGCTAGAGCAGGTG
>DAIPLM010000029.1:0-11321 GCA_036769205.1 Sphingomicrobium sp. | reverse complement strand
CGGCCGCGCGCGCGGCGGCGTTGATCACCGCCATGTCGTGCCGCCGCCCGCCGCGATAATCGACGTGGGTCAAGGTGACGACGGCGGTGTCCGCGTCGATCGCGGCCTCGATCTCCCCCGCCGCGACCGCTTTCAACCGCAGCTGCGGCCACAGTTTCACCAGCCCTTGCGCGACATAAAGATCGGTCGGGAAGTTGCCGGCTTCGGTCAGGATCGTCGGCCGCCCCGGCCGGGCGCGGACGGCGCCGGCGATCAATTTGAACAGGCAGACGCTGGTCGAATCGGCGATCAGCAGCTCGTTCGCACCGGCTCCGACAATTGGCGCCAGCTTGGCGGCGATGCGGGCCGGCCAGTCGATCCAGTCATGCGTGTTCCAGCTGGCGATGAGGTCCTCGCCCCATTGCATGCGGATGGTCTCATCCACCCGCGCCGGCGTCGCTTTGGGCAGCGCCCCCAGCGAATTGCCGTCGAGGTAAGTGACGCCGTCCGGCAGCGCGAACCGCTCGCGGGCGAAGGCCAAGGGGTCGGCGGCGTCGAGAGCCCGGACCTCGTCGGTCGTCACAGCTTGGGAAGGGTGACGCCCTTCTGCCCCATATATTTGCCGGCGCGGTCGGCGTAGCTGGTCTCGCACGGTTCGTTGCCCTTGAGGAACAGGAACTGGCAGGCGCCTTCGTCGGCGTAGATCTTGGCCGGCAGCGGGGTCGTGTTGGAGAATTCCAGCGTCACATGCCCCTCCCAGCCCGGCTCCAATGGCGTCACGTTGACGATGATCCCGCAGCGCGCATAGGTCGATTTGCCGAGGCAGATGACCAAAACGTCGCGCGGGATGCGGAAATATTCGACGGTGCGGGCCAGCGCGAAGCTGTTGGGCGGGATGATGCAGACCTTGGTCTGGCGGTCGACGAAGCTGTTGGCGGCGAAATCCTTGGGGTCGACCACCGCCGAATCGACGTTGGTGAAAATCTTGAACTCGTCGGCGACGCGCGCGTCATAGCCGTAGGACGACAGGCCATAGCTGATGCAGCCTTCGCGCCGCTGCGCCTCGACGAACGGCTCGATCATGCCGTTGGCCTGCGCCTGCTCGCGAATCCAGCGGTCGGAAAGGATGCTCATGATGGTGGGCCTAACCGGGCGGGACGAAGCCTTCAATTCGGCGGCGATTATTTCTGTGGACTGGGCAACCTCCGAGGAATTGCGGCTTTGCCCAAGCGCGGGCCCGCAACCGCTCACAGTTAATCCACAGGCGTGCTATGTTTGTTCTCGTTGGAGAACCACCCGAATAGCCTAGAGCGAAGCCATGGCCGAGATTGTCCGAATCGCTGGCGGGGCGGAAACCCCGGCATCCCCCTCGCTCCCCCAGAATATCGAGGCCGAGGCGGCGCTATTGGGCGCGCTGATGATCGACAATCGCCTGGTCGAGGACATCCAGATCCGGCTTCGCCCCGACCATTTCTTCGAGCCGCTGCACGGCCGCATCTACGAAGCGATCCTGCGGATGACCGACCGCAACATGGTCGCCAATCCGGTGACTCTGAAGCCGATGTTCGAGGCCGACGAGGCGATGAAGGAGGTCGGCGGCCCGGCCTATCTGGCGCAATTGACCGGTTCCGGCGCCGCCGTCATCGGCGCCCGCGATTTCGCGACGCAAATCTACGATCTGGCGCTGCTCCGGGCCCTGGTCGGGGTCGGCCGCGAGATGGTCGAGGGGGCGCTCGATACGTCGGAGGAAGTCGCCCCGCTGACCCAGATCGAGCGCGCCGAGAGCGAGCTCTATAAGGTCGCCGAGCAGGGCGGCGGCGAAGGCAAGGTCAAGTCGTTCGGCGATGCCTCCAAGGAAGCGCTGCGGGTCGCCGAGGCGGCGCTCAACAGCGGCGGCGGCCTCAGCGGCATCACCACCGGTCTGACCGAACTCAACGGCCGTATGGGCGGCCTGCACCGCTCCGACCTCGTCATCCTCGCCGGCCGCCCGGGCATGGGCAAGACGGCGCTGGCGACCAACATCGCCTTCGCCGCCGCCAGCCGCTTCCTGGCCGAGGTCGCCGACGGGATCGAGCCGGAGCGCTCGGCCGGCGCCGCCGTCGCTTTCTTCAGCCTGGAAATGTCGGCCGACCAGCTCGCCACCCGCGTCCTCGCCGAGCGCTCGGAAATCCCCGGCGAGCAGATCCGCTCGGGCAAGATCGGCCGCAACGAGTTCACCCGCTTCGCTCGCGCCGCCAACGAGCTCAACAATTTGCCGCTCTACATCGACGACACGCCGGCGCTGACCATCGCCGCCTTGCGCGCCCGCGCCCGGCGGCTGAAGCGGCAGAAGGGCATCGGCATGATCGTCGTCGATTACCTCCAGCTGCTGCAGGGCACCGGCAGGAACTCCAACGAGAACCGGGTCCAGGAAATCTCGGAGATCAGCCGCGGCTTGAAGCAGCTCGCCAAGGAATTGCACGTGCCGGTGCTGGCGCTGTCGCAGCTCAGCCGCGCCGTCGAGCAGCGCGAGGACAAAAGGCCGCAGCTGTCGGACTTGCGGGAATCGGGCTCGATCGAGCAGGACGCCGACATCGTCCTGTTCGTCTATCGCGAGGATTATTATTTGGCCGCAAAGCAGCCGGCCGACGATCATCCCGAATTCCAGAAATGGCAGGATGAAATGACCCGCGCCTACGGCAAGGCGGAAGTCATTGTCGCCAAGCAGCGCCACGGCGCCACCGGCAAGGTCAAGCTCAAGTTCGACAGCCGCATCACCAAATTCAGCGATCTGGCGGATGATGCCTATCTGCCCGAGATGCGCGAGTAGGGAGCGCGGGCCGCTGGTTGGCGGCGCGCGTGGGGGCGAGTGAGGACGCCGGCGGTTCCCCCTTCCGGCGTCCTCACTCGAATTTGAAAAGAAAGCCCGCCGGCAGCTCCTCGTTCCTGTGGCATTCAGGTCACAATGCGTACCGCAGCGTCAGGACGGCCTGTGCAAGCGACAGGACGGGCGGCCAAAACATTGATGCCATTGCCGACTTCCGGCACAAGTGGAGTCGAGGGCGAACTTGTCGGGTGAAGGGAAGAATATGCGAGGGCGGGTTTATTTGCTGTCGGCGCTAGCCGCCACTCTGGTCGCGGCGGCGCCGGCCGACGCCAAGAAGAAGAGCCCGCCGCCGCCCGCTCCAGTCGCGGCGCCGCAGGTGGCGCTGCCGAGCTCGCCCAACGGCCTCACCGTCCGTTATTTTTACGAGCGGCGCGATTACGCGCCGATCTGGTTCCGCCCCGGCGCCGGCGACGAAGCCATCGGCCAATTGCTGGCCGCACTGCGGCGGGCGCCGATCGACGGCATGGCCAACGGCCCGCAGGTCGCCGCCAGCGTCGAAGCCGCCGTCGCCGCCGCGCACGCCGGCGATGCGATGAAGCATAAGGAAGCCGAACTGGCTCTATCGGCGGCCTGGGTCGATTATGTCCGGACGCTGCAGCGGCCCGACAATAATGTCATCTGGGGCGACCCCTATCTGACGCTCAAGCCGGGCAATCCCGAACGCATCCTGGCGCTGGCCGGGGCGGCGCCGTCGCTGGCGTCGCATGTGCAGTCGGTGTCGTCGGTCAACCCGATTTACGCCAAGCTGCGCGAAGTGGCGATGGCGGAAGCGGCGGCGAACGGCGGCCGCGCGTCGGACAAGGTGATGCTCAACCTGGAACGGTCGCGGATCATCCCCGGCACCGGCAAGTTCATCCTCGTCAACACCGCCGAGCAGCGGCTGCACATGTACGAGAACGGCCAGGACGTCGGCTCGATGAAGGTCGTCGTCGGCAGCAAGGCGAAATATGGCCTGCCGACGCCGATCATCGTCAGCTCGATCAATTACGCCATCGCCAATCCCTATTGGCACGTGCCCGACCATCTCGTGCGCAAGTTCGTGCCGCGCATCGAGAAGCAGGGCCAGGCCTTCATGACCCGCAATGGCTATGAGGTGCTGACCGACTTCAGCCCGACCGCGCAGGCGGTGCCGATTTCCTCGATCGACTGGAAAGCCGTCGGGGCGGGCAATGCCAGAGTGCTGATGCGCCAGAAGCCGAACAGCATCAATTCGATGGGCAAGATGAAATTCCCCTTCCCCAATCGGGAAGGCATTTACCTGCACGACACGCCGACGCGGGAATATTTCGGTTATTCGGACCGGGCCCTGTCGAACGGCTGCATCCGCGTCGAGGATTATCGTCGCCTCGCCACCTGGCTGTTCGGCCACGACGTCGCCGCGTCCGGCAGCGGTCCCGAGCAGCACATTCCGCTGCCGCGTGGCGTGCCGGTCTATGTCACTTATTTGACGATGGTGCCCGATGCTTCGGGCTTGGCGACCTTTGAGGATCGCTACGGCTGGGACCGTCCCGGCGTCCTCGCCGGTGGCATGGACGTGACCGTCAACCATGCCGCGCCGGCCAGCCGCGAAATCGCGGCGGTCAGCGGGGCGGCGGGGGCAAGCTCACCCAAATAGGGCGGCTTATGGTCAGTCCTCTTGCATCGTCGGATCGCGCAGGCCGTCGGTAATGGCGGCGCGGGTCAGCTCGGCTTCGCTGCTGGTCACCGGATAAGCGCAATAATCGGCGGCGTAAAAGGCGCTCGGGCGGTGGTTGCCCGACAGGCCGATGCCGCCGAACGGCGCGTTGGACGGCGCCCCGTTGGTCGGCTTGTTCCAGTTGATGACGCCCGAGCGGACCTCGCTCCAGAACTTGTCATACATCGCCGGGCTGCCGCCGATCAGGCTGGCCGACAGGCCGAAGCGCGTGTTGTTCGCCTCGGCGATGGCGGCGTCGAAATCCTTGACCCGGACCAATTGCAGCACGGGGCCGAACAGTTCCTCGTCGACCCGCTCGGCGATGTCGGTGACGTCGATTAAAGCCGGGGTCAGGAAGGGTGTTTTATCGTCGGGTCGGTCGAGGCGGCGGATCGGCTTGCCGCCCCTCATCATCAATTCGACCCATTGCTCCTGCAAATGCTGGGCGGCGTCATTGTCGATCACCGGGCCCATGAAGGGCGCCGGGTCGGCATGGGGGTGGTCGACGACCAAGCGGTCGATCAGCCTGGTGATGGCCGCGACCAGCGCTTCCTCCTGGCCGTCCTCGACGATCAGCCGCCGCGCCGCCGTGCAGCGCTGGCCGGCCGACAGAAACGCCGATTGGACGGCGATCACCGCCGCCGCCTCGATATCCTTGGCGTTCCACACCATCAGCGGGTTGTTGCCGCCGAGTTCGAGCGCCAGGATCTTGTTCGGCATGTCGGCGAACTGGCGGTGCAGCGACAGTCCGGCGCGCACCGAACCGGTGAACAGCAAGCCGTCGATGCCCGGCTCGGCGGCCAGCGCCCGGCCTTCGTCGGGCCCGCCGATCAGCAGCCGCAGGACGCCGTCTGGAATGCCCGCGGCATGCAGGCACTCGACGAGCATGGCGCCGCTTGCCGGGGTCTTCTCCGACGGCTTGAAGACGATCGCGTTGCCGGCGATCAGCGCCGGGACGATATGGCCGTTGGGCAGATGCGCCGGGAAATTATAGGGGCCGAGCACCGCCAACACGCCGTGCGGCTTGTGGCGGACGGCGATCTTGTTGCCGAGCGCCGCTTCCAGCCGGCGCATCGGCGTCCGCTCCATGTAGGCGGAGGCGGAAATCTCGACCTTGTTGATGACCGCGCCGACCTCGGTCCTGGCTTCCCACAAGGGCTTGCCGGTCTCGCGGGCGATGAGATCGGCGAAGTCCCTTTCGCGCGAGCGGACTTCGTTGGCGAAACGGCGCAAGGTCTCGATGCGGAAGGCGATGCTGTGCGCCGCCCATTCCGGCCAGGCGGCGCGGGCCGCCGCGACTTCGGCCGCCGGATTGCCGATCGGCCCCGACCACAGCTCCGCGCCGGTGGCGGGTTCAAACGATTTGAGCAGCTTCGCCATGCTGTGCGTCTCGGTAAAGGCTGGCGGCAAGCGGTCAAGCCGCGCGCATCGCCTCCCCTCGGCGCACATTCCAACAACGCTACGCGTTGCCGGAACCTTGGTGCGCCTCGCCCATGCGGCGGATGGCGGCGAGCTTGGCCTCGAACGGCGCCCAATCGTCGCGCTCGGCGATGGCGGCCCAGATCGCCTCGACCTCGTCGATGTGCATCGAGCAGGGCCGGGCGTCGCTCCAATATGGATGTTGTCGCGCGGCCGGATTGCCACGCCCTTCAAGGATTCGGGCCAATTCACGGAACGAGTCGCCGGGGTAGGCTTCGACGCCCGGGTCGACGCCGCCGCGCCAGTAGAAGAACAGAAGGTCGATGCCCACCTGGCGCGATTGCAGCGCCTTGACCAATGCCGCCGCCAGCGCTCGGTCGGCCGTCGGTTCGAGCGGTGCGACTCCGAGACGCGCCAGCAGCGCCGCGACCAAGGACTGCTCGAACAGCTCGCTCCAGCCGCGCAAGCGGTCGGCGATCGGCGGTGCCTCGGCGATCATCGCCAGGCAGCCGGCCAGTTGCGCCAGATCCCAGTGGATCGCTTCCGGCTGGCGGCCAAAGGCGTAGAGGCCGGTTTCGTCGAAATATGCGGCGGTAAAGCTGTCGTCCCAGTCGGGCGTGAACCGCCACGGGCCATAGTCGAAGCTTTCGCCGGTGATGGCGATATTGTCGCTGTTGAGCACCCCATGGACGAACCCGGCCGCCATATAAGAGGCCGCCAGGCGCGCGGTCGCCGCCGCCACCAGCTCGAACAGGCGCAGGGCGTTGGCGGCATCGTCGAGCTCGGGCGGCTCTCCATAGAGATGCTCGAGGCAATAGCGCGTCAGCTTGGCAATGTTGGCGCCATCCTCGAAGAAAGCGAGGCGCTGGAAGCTGCCGATGCGGATATGGCCGTGGCCGAGCCGGGTCAGCACCGCCGAGCGGGTCGGCGACGGCTCGTCGTTGCGGACCAGCTCCTCGCCGGTTTCGAACAAGGCGAAACTTTTTGAGGTGTTGACGCCCAGCGCTTCCAGCATCTCGGTCGCCAGCACCTCGCGCACCCCGCCTTTCAGCGTCAGCCGGCCGTCGCCAAAGCGGCTGTAGGGGGTCTGGCCGGAGCCCTTGGTGGCGAGATCGAGCAGGCGGTCCCGCCCGTCGCGCAACTGAGCGAACAGGAAGCCGCGGCCGTCGCCGATTTGCGGATTGTAGCTGCGGAACTGGTGGCCGTGGTAGCGCAGCGCTAGCGGCTGCGGCAGGTTGTCGGGCAGCGGCTCGAATCGCTGGAAATGCCGCTCCCACCCTTCGCCATCGAGGTCGCCGAGCCCGACCCGCTCGGCCCAGCGCTGGTTGCGGAAGCGGAGGATGCCGGCCGGAAACCGCGCCGGCTCGACCGGGTCGTAGAAGTCCGGCCCCAGCTGCAGGATCAGCGGGTCCGGGCGATAGGGTTGCCGGGATGCCATCGGCTCGCGATAGGGGAGGCGAGGCAAGTGGGGAACCGTTGATGGCTGAGTGGCAGGATCGTTTCTGGAACAGTGAGGACGGCCTCAGGCTGCATTATCGCGATTATGCCGGGCCCGCCGACCAGCCGCCGATCCTGTGCCTGCCCGGACTCACCCGCAATGCGCGCGATTTCGAGGCGGTCGCCCGCCGGCTGGCGGGCGCCTGGCGGGTCATCGCCATCGACTTCCGCGGCCGCGGCGAGTCTCAGCACGACCCCGATCCCGCCAATTACAAGCCCAAGACCTATGCCAAGGACGTGCTCAAGCTGCTCGACCAATTGGGCATCGCCGACGCCGTCTTCTTCGGCACTTCGCTCGGCGGGCTGGTCACGATGCTGCTCGCCGCCAGCGACTCCGAACGGATCGCCGGCGCGCTGATCAACGACATCGGGCCGCTGGTCGAGCCGGTGGCGATCGAGCGCTTGCGCAAATATGTCGGCAAGGGTGGCCGCTGGGCGAGTTGGGCCGAGGCGGGCGAGGCGGCGGCGTCGATCAACCGCCTGGCTTTCCCGCATTACACCGCCAGCGATTGGGAGGTTTTCGCCCGCCGCTTGTGCAGTGAGCGCGCCGACGGCGGCATCCAGCCCGACTATGACATGGCCATCGGCCAGGCCTTCGCCAGCAACAGCGGCGCCCCCGATTTCGATCCCTGGCCATTGCTCGAGGGCCTGGCCGACAAGCCGGTGCTGATCGTCCGCGGCGAATTGAGCGATCTGCTGTCGACCCAGACCGCCGGACGCATGATCGAGATGCTGCCCAAGGCCGAGCTGGTCACCATCCCCGGCGTCGGCCACGCGCCCATGCTCGACGAGCCGGAAGCGATTGCCGGCATCGACCGGCTGCTCGTGCGCGTGCGTGAGGCAACTGAGGTCGAAGCGGGCTAGGCGGTAAGCCGCTGGAGCTTGGCCAGCGCCGCCGGGTCGGTCTCATCAGGGGCGATGGTCGACTGGAACTGGCCGTCGCGGTCGAACAGCAAAACGGTCGCCGTGTGGTCGACGGTGTAGTCGTCGCCGCCGCCGACCTTTTCCGAGAAGATGCCGAACTGCTTCTTGACCTTGGAGATATCGGCCGGGCTGCCGGTCAGGCCGATGACCGGCGCGCCGAACAGTTCGGCATAGGCGCCGACCTCGACCGGGCCGTCGCGCTCGGGGTCGACGGTGACGAAGACGATCTGGAACCCCTGGTCGTCGCCCAATTGCCGCCGCAACTTGACCAGCCGGGCGAGGGTCGTCGGGCAGACGTCGGGGCAATGGGTAAAGCCGAAGAAGATCGCAAAAGGCTTGCCGGTGAGCTTGCTGCTGGCGAACGGCTGGCCCTTGCCGTCGACCAAGGTGAACGGCCCGCCGAAGCTGATCTGAGTCGGCGTGCTCCGGGTCGCCGCCGGTGGTTGGCGAAGGAACAGGACGCCGCCAGCGACGACCGCCGCCGCGACCAGCAGCCAGAGGACGATCCGCAGCCTCTTCACTGGGTCGCCGGCTTGACGGCGATGCTGACCTTGCGCGGCCCGGCCTTGTCGAACAGCAGGGTCAAATCGAAGCGGTCACCGGCCTCGAGCGGCCGCTTCAGTCCCATGATCATGACATGGGCGCCGGCCGGCGCCAGCCGCAACGTGCCGTTCGAGGGGACGACCAGGCCTTCGTCCGGGTCGATCGGCCGCATGCGCATGACGCCGCCCTCCATCGCGCTTTCGTGCAGCGCCGCCTGGCCGATGGTCGAGCGGACCCCGGCCAGCTTGTCGGCGCCGCCCTTGTTGTCGATGGTGACATAGGCAGCCGCGGTTTCGGCCTGTCCGGTGGCGCGCGACCAGCCGTCGTGGACGGTCAGTTTGGGGGCGGCGGGCGAGCAGGCGGCGAGGGCGGCGACAGCGATTGCGAGCTGGCTGAGCTTCAACATGCGCGCCCTATGCGAGGCGCGGCGCCGGTGGGCAAGCCGTCAGTCGCCGTAAGCTGCCTGCGCGCGCGTATAAAAATCGCGATTCCAGCGGCCATGCTCGGGTATGCCGTAGCCCGAGGCCTTCCAGCCGACAAACGGCCCTTGCGAAGCGAAGGCCGGGCGGGCGCGGTTGATCGACAGCATCCCGGCTTGCGCGTCGGCCAGGAAAAGCGCGATGGCTTTCTCGTCCCCGCTGAACAGCGCGCCGAGCAGGCCCATGCCGGTCGCATTGTGCGCGGCGATGGCAGCGGCAAGGTCGGGCACCCGGACAATCGCGGCCAAGGGGCCGAAGACTTCGCGGATCAGGAGCGGGTGACCGTCGGGAAGGTTGGCCAGCAAGGTTGGCTCCAGCCAGCAGCCGCTGTCGGGCAGCCCGGCAGGGATGTCCCCACCGCCGATCAATTGCCCGCCCGAATTGCGAGTCATGGCGAGGAAGGCGCGCTGCCGGCCCTGGTCGATCACCGGCCCGATCTCGGTCGCGGCACCGGCCGGCTGGCCGATGCGCAAGGCGGAGACGGCGGCGGCCAACCGCTCGACGAAGCGGTCGTAAACGGCGTCGACCACCAGCAGGCGGCGGATGGCGGTGCAGCGTTGGCCGGCGAAGCTGAACATCGCCGCCGCCAGGTCGTCGGCGGCGGCGCCGAGGTCGGCGCTGGCGTCGATGATCGCTGCATTGCTGCCGCCGAGCTCGGCCTGGACCGGGATGAACCGGCGCCCGGACTCGGCGACGATCAACCGTCCGACCGGCACCGAGCCGGTGAAGGAGACGACATCCGCAGCCCGCAAGACGGCCTGTCCAGCGACGGCGTCGCCGGTGACGAGGCTTACCCCCTCGCCAAGGCCGGCTTCGGTCAGGCTGTCGCGCAGCATCGCGGCGATGCGCGAGCCGGGCAGGGCCGGCTTCCACAGCGCCGCATTGCCGTACCCGATCGCCGGCGCCAGCTTGGCGAGGGGTATCGCGAACGGGTTGTTCCACGGCGTAATCAGGCCGGCGATGCCGTGCGGGCGGTAACGGAGCCGGCGGCCGCCGCCTTCCTCTTCGTCGCCCAGGGTCGCCGCGACATCCGCGAGCAGGCCGAGGCCGTAAGCGACCTCGCCTTCGGCATCGGCCCGGGGCTTGCCGAGGTCGCGGATCAGCGCCTCGACCCAGTGGGTTCGGTTTGCTGTCAGTCGGCCATGCCAGTCATCGAGCCGGGCAGCGCGCTCGGCGATGGGGAGCGGTGCCACCCCGGCGAGCCGGTCGGCCTCCGCCGCGACACTGGCCGCCGGCTGGCATGCCACTTCGAACATCACCTCGTCGCTGTCGCAAGGGTTGCGGTGCCGCCCTGGCTCCGCCGCCGTGCCGAGGATGGCGGCGCTCGCCGCCACGGTAGCGGCGCGGCCGTGCAGCCACTCGAGCGCCACAGCGCCATGGGCGGGGTCGTAGCTGCCGACCAAATCCGCGCCGATCGTTACCGCGAACCCGCGCGCGTAAGCGTCTAGCGCGGTGGCCTCGACGCAGGCATGGCTGTGGACGCCGGCCAAGACGATCCGCTCGACGCCCGCGCCGTCAAGCGCATCCGCCAGCCCTTCGGCGTCGAAGGCGCTGAAGAAGCGCTTGAAGAAGACCGGTTCGCTTGGCCGCTCGCGTAATGCCGCCGGCGCTTCGGCCCCGGACGAGCCGGCGACCGCCTCGGGCGCAGCCTGGCGATGCGGCATCGCATCGGCGCCATTGGCCGACACCCGGGTGCGGACATGGAAAACCGGCCAACCCTTGCCGCGCGCTTCCGCCAGCGCCCCGGCGATCGCCGCGACCAGCGCCTCCCGCGGCGGCTGCAGGCCGTCGCGGGCGAGATAATCCTCCTGACAATCGACCAGCAGAAGGGCGGTGGCGCCGGTCACGCGTCCGGCGAGGCCAGCAGCCGCTCGAGATTGGCCTGGACCAGCCGCCCGAATTCGGCGGTGCCGACTGTCCGGTGCCCGGGCATGGCGAC
>DAIPLM010000209.1:0-3157 GCA_036769205.1 Sphingomicrobium sp. | reverse complement strand
GGATCGGGATGCCGGCGACGGTCGAATATTCGACGATCGGCACCATCGTGTCGCCGTGGCCACCGAGCACGAAAGCGGTAACGTCTTCGACGCTGACCTGGAACTCCTCGGCGAGGAAGTGGCGGAAGCGCGCGCTGTCGAGCACACCGGCCATGCCAACCACCATGTTGTGCGGAAGGCCCGAGAATTCGCGCAAGGCCCAGACCATGGCGTCCAAGGGGTTGGTGATGCAGATGACGAAGGCGTTCGGGGCGTGGCGCTTGATGCCCTCGCCGACCGCCTGCATGACCTTCAAATTGATGCCGAGCAGATCGTCGCGGCTCATGCCCGGCTTGCGGGCGATGCCGGCGGTGACGATGCACACGTCCGCGCCGGCGATGTCGGTATAGTCGCTGCTGCCTTTGAGCTTTACGTCATAGCCGTCGACCGGCCCGGCCTGGGCGAGGTCGAGTGCCTTCCCTTCCGGAATCCCCTCGGCGATGTCGAACAGGATGATGTCGCCGAGCTCGCGCATGGCGGCCAGATGAGCCAGCGTGCCGCCGATCATGCCGGCGCCGATCAGGGCGATTTTCTTGCGAGCCATAAGCGGGCCTGGTCCCTTTCGTGAATTTGAGCGCGAGGGCGCGGGGAAGTCGCCGGCGCTCTAGACCGGAGAGGGAGCCCTCGCAACCGCGGCGCGGCGATGAATGGGGCCATCAGCGCATGTTCATGCGTTCGGGCGCGGAAGAGTAATATCCAGGAAGGGATTCCCATGACGTACAAGATTCTTCTCGCAATAGGCGCCGCATCGCTGGCCTTCGCCGCCCCCGCCATGGCCGACCCCGGCAAGAACAAGGGGCACGGAAACCAGTCCGAGCACGGCCAGATGATGTCCAAGGCGCACGGAAAACATGCCAAGCACGCAAGGCAGATTTACGAGGGCCACGCGGCCGCCAATTACTGGGGCAACCGCAATTGCCCGCCGGGTCTCGCCAAGAAGCACAATGGTTGCCTGCCGCCCGGCATCGCCAAGAAGCGCTTCGACGTTGGCGACCGCTGGAACGGCAATTATCGCCAGTGGACCTACAACCAGGTGCCGCTCGATTGGCGTAACCAATATGGCCTCGACGCCAACAACCGTTATTATTATCGCGACGGCTATCTCTACAGCGTCGACCCGCGCACGCGGCTCGTTGAGTCCGTGATCCAGGCTCTGATCCACTAAGCGCATTCAACAATGCAGCCGAATGGGGTCGCTCGAAAGGGCGGCCCTTTTCGTATCAGCCCGCGAGGTCTCGTAACATCATTTCCAGCACATCGACCCCGTCGTGGAAGGATTTGGCCGGAATGCGCTCGTCGAGGCCGTGGATGCCCAGCGGCTCGCCGATCACGCCCCAGGCGCCGACGACGCCATAGGTCGGGATGCCGTTGGCGCGAGTGAAGACGCCGTCGGTGGCGCCGGCCGACATGCTGGGGATGACCGGCGCGCCGGGGAATTTTGCCTGGACCGCCTTGGTGAATGCGGCGGCGACGTCCGCTCGCAGCGGGCTCGGCGGCGCCCAGCTGCCGACGTCGGCGCGCGAGACGGTCACTTCCTTGCCGGCGATGCCCTGAAGCTCCTTCATCACCAGCGCCGGGTCGACCCCGGGAAAGATGCGGCAATTGACATTGGCCTCGGCCTTTTGCGGCAGAGCGTTGGGGGCATGGCCGCCCGACAATTGGGTGGCGATGCAGCGCGTCCTGGTGTGTCCCGGATTCATCGCTTCGACGTCGTCGGCTTTCTCCATGTTGGTCGGGTCCTCGAGCCAGGCCTGGACGACAGAGCCATAGGCGCCCTTGTCGTCCTTGACGGTGTGCTCGAACTCGCCGCGATTGGCGTCGGTCAGCATCGGCGTGAAGCGATATTCCTCGAGCGCCTTCAACGCCGCCGCCAGCTGATAAATGGCATTGTCGGTGCGCGGCGCCGAGCTGTGGCCGCCGCGATTGGTGGTGGTGAAAGTGAAGTCGGCATAGGTCTTTTCGGCGACCTGCATATAGCAGCCCTCGACCCGGCCGTCCTTGTACAGCCCGCAGCCGCCGTCATCGAGGTTGAGGGCGAAGTCGGCGCCCTTGAGCAAGCCCCAGTCGCTGGCCGCGAGGCGGACGCCGTTGCCGGCATTCTCCTCGTCGCCGGTGAACAGGACGATGATGTCGCGGTTGGGTTGAAAGCCGGATGCCTTGAGCCGCTGCAGCGCCGAGACGATGGCGACGACCCCCGCCTTGTCGTCGCTGACGCCGCGGCCGAGGTAGTAGCCGTCGAGCTCGCGGAAGGTGAACGGGTCGTTCTTCCAGTCGGCGGCCTTGGCGTCGACCACGTCCATGTGGGCCATCAGCACGATCGGCTTTTGCGTTGGGTTCTGCGCGTGCCAACGGGCGACCATGGTCTGGGTCTTGTCGCCCGGCCGGCCTTCGTGGTCCTTGACGATGATGTCGGTGACGCCCGCCTTGCGCAGCTCGACCGACAACAATTGCACCATGCGCGGCACCTGCCCGCGGAACTGGACGGTGGGGATTTCGACCACCTTCTCGAGCAGGTCGCGCTCGGCCTTGGCGGCAGCGCCGGTCTGGGCGATGGCGGCCGTCGAGCAGGCCAGAAGCGATGCGGCAAGCCAATAGCGCATGGAATTTCCCCCTCAAGAAGCGCGCGAGGCTAGGCGGCGCCGTGGCCCTCGGCAAGATAGTCCGCGCTGCGCATTTCCTCGAGTCGGCTGACGGTGCGGGCGAACTCGAAATTGCCGTCGCCGGCGGGATAGAGGCCGCTCGGTTCGGCATCGGCGGCGGCGAGCAGTTTGACTTTATGTTCGTAGAGCTCGTCGACCAAAGTCACGAACCGCGCCGCCTCGTTGCGCATTTCCCGGCCCATCACCGGGATACCGACGACGATCACCGTGTGGAAGCGCCTGGCGATGGCGAGATAGTCCGCCGCCCCGCGCGGCTCGCCGCACAGGCGCTTGAACGAGAAGACGGCGACGCCCTTCAGGCTCTTGGGGACGTGCAGCGTCCGCCCGCCGCCGACGTCGAGCTCCTCGCTCGGCACCTTGGCGCGGTCCTCGACCGGGTAATCGGTGAGCTTGAAAAAGGCGTTGCTGAGCGCCGCGGTGGCCTCCGGGCCGTTGGGCACGTGCCAGGTCTCGACGCC
>DAIPLM010000028.1:0-11431 GCA_036769205.1 Sphingomicrobium sp. | reverse complement strand
ACAACCATCCCGAGGTTTTCCTGATCGTCTTGCTGATCGACGAGCGGCCCGAGGAAGTCACCGACATGCAGCGCTCGGTGAAGGGCGAGGTCATCTCCTCGACCTTCGACGAGCCCGCCAGCCGCCACGTCCAGGTCGCCGAAATGGTGATCGAGAAAGCCAAGCGCCTGGTCGAGCACAAGAAGGATGTCGTTATCCTGCTCGATTCGATCACCCGCCTGGGCCGCGCCTACAACACGGTGGTGCCGAGCTCGGGCAAGGTGCTGACCGGCGGCGTCGACGCCAACGCCTTGCAGCGGCCCAAGCGCTTCTTCGGCGCCGCCCGCAACATTGAGGAAGGCGGCTCCTTGTCGATCATCGCCACCGCCTTGATCGACACCGGCTCGAAGATGGACGAAGTTATCTTCGAAGAGTTCAAGGGCACCGGCAATTCCGAGATCATCCTTGACCGCAAGGTCAGCGACAAGCGCATCTTCCCGTCGCTCGACGTCGGCAAGTCCGGCACCCGCAAGGAAGAGTTGCTGGTCGACCCGGCGACCCTGTCCAAGATGTGGGTTCTGCGCCGGATCCTGATGCAGATGGGCACGATCGACGCCATGCAGTTCCTGCTCGACAAGATGAAGGACGCCAAGAGCAACGAGGACTTTTTCGCCTCGATGAACCAGTAGGCCGCGCCAGCGGTTCAGCAATCGATGCTCGCAAGCCTCAATTTCTCGGCCATCTTCACCGGCGCCGGCATGGCCAAGCTCGGCCAGATCATCGTCGGCGACTTGACCATGGCCGGCGACAATGTCGTCATCATGGGGTCGCTCGCCTCCGGACTGCCCGACCGCGACCGCCGCAAGGTGCTGATGCTCGGCGTCGGCATGGCCTTGGTGTTCCTCATTACGTTCGCGGTGCTGGCGACGCAGCTGCTGCAGATCACCGGTTTGGTCTTCGCCGGCGGCCTGTTGCTGCTGTGGGTCGCCTATAATCTGGTGCGCGAGATGCTCCCGTCGCGGGCGGGGACGACCTACGACGACCCCGACACGCCGTCGGTCGAGGGCCCGCCGGCGACCAAGACCTTCTGGCAGGCGGCGATCCAGATCATGATTGCCGATCTGTCGATGAGCCTCGACAATGTCCTGCTGGTCGCGTCGATCGCCCGCGACAACCCGGCCTTGCTGTTCGTCGGTCTGACTTTTTCGGTGCTGTTCATGGGGTTCGCCGCCAACTACGTCGCCAAGCTCATCCAGAAATACCACTGGATCAATTACATCGGCCTTGCGGTCATTCTCTATGTCGCCGTCACCATGATCTATGAGGGCTGGGTCGGCGGCGAGCATGTGCTCGGCCTGCGCACCGCGCTGCATTTCGGATAGCGGAGGAAGAATTGTTCGAGATCATGCTCGCGGCGGCGGCCGCCCATAGCGGCTTCGGCGGCCCGGCCGAGATCTGGGCGTCGATCGTCCGCGATTTCTCCAACATCGGCGACCCCGCCGTCCTCGCTGCCTTCGCCCAGGTGCTGATGATCGACCTGGTGCTGGCCGGCGACAATGCCATCGTCGTCGGTGCGCTGGCCGCCGGCCTGCCGCCCGACCAAAGGCGCAAGGTCATCATCCTCGGCGTGCTGGCGGCGCTGGTGCTGCGCATCGCCTTCGCCTTGGTCGTCAGCCAGTTGTTGCAGATCGTTGGCCTGGTGCTGGCCGGCGGCTTGCTCCTGTTGTGGGTCGCCTGGCGGATGTGGCGCGAACTGCGCGATGCCGGCGAGAGCGCCGGCTCGCCCGAGATCGAGGGCGACGAAGACAGCGGCATCGCCGCCTCCAAGAGCTTCGCCGCCGCCGCTTGGGGCGTTGCCATTGCCGATGTCAGCATGAGCCTCGACAATGTCCTGGCGGTAGCCGGCGCGGCGCGCGAGCACCCCGGCATCCTTATTGTCGGGCTGATTCTGTCGGTGGCGCTGATGGGCATCGCCGCCAACCTCATCGCCAAATATATCGACCGCTACCGCTGGATCGGTTACCTCGGCCTGGCCGTCATCATGTGGGTGGCGCTGAAGATGATCTGGGACGGCTGGAACCACGTCGCACCCGTGCTCGGCTTCCCGGCCTGAGCCCGGCGGATAGGCCGTGAAGGCCGCCGACACCATCTTTGCCCTATCCAGCGGCCGGCCACCGGCAGCGGTCGCGATCGTCCGCACCAGCGGCCCCCAGGCTTTCGCCGTCGCCGAGGCGCTGGCCGGGCGGTTGCCGGCGGCGCGGCGGGCGGCGCTGATGACCTTGCGAGCACCATCTGGCGGCGGCGTGATCGACCGGGCTTTGGTCTTGCGGTTCGACGGACCGGCCTCCGCGACGGGCGAGGATGTCGTGGAATATCAATGCCATGGCGGGCGGGCGGTGGTCGATGCCTTGCTTGACGTCATGACGTCATTGCCCGGCCTGCGGCTGGCCGAGCCGGGCGAGTTCGCGCGGCGGGCGCTCGCCAACGGCCGCATCGATCTGACCGAGGCCGAGGGGCTCGCCGATCTGCTCGAGGCCGAGACCGAGAGCCAGCGGCGGACGGCGCTGCGGATGGCCGAGGGCGGGCTCAAGCGGCGAATCGAGGACTGGCGGCAACGGCTGGTCGAGCTGTCGGCACGGGCCGAGGCGGCGATCGATTATGTCGGCGACGAGAATGAGACCGCGGCCGACGAGTTCGCCTTGGCGGACCAATCGCGGGCGCTCGCCGCCGAGTTCGGCGACTGGCTGGCCCGACCGCGCGCGGAGCCGCTCAAGGAGGGCGTGCGAGTGGTCGCCGCCGGGCCGCCAAATGCCGGAAAATCAAGCTTGGTCAATGCCCTGGCGGACAGCGACCGGGCGATTGTCACGGATATCGCCGGCACCACGCGCGATTCGATCGAGGTGCCGCTGAGCTTGGACGGGGTGCCAGTCGTGCTGGTCGACACCGCCGGTCTGCGGGATAGCGAGGACGTGGTCGAGGCGATCGGCGTCGCCCGCGCCGAAGGTCAGATCGCCCGCGCCGACATCTTGCTGTGGCTAGGCGCGCCCGACGATGCGCCGGCCCATCCCCGCCTGATCCGGCTGCACGCCCAGGCTGACCGCCGAGAGGCGGCGCCGGATGGTTCGCTCGCCGTGTCGGCGCTCACGGGGGAGGGTCTTGGGGAGCTGGCGGGAAGAATCGTCGCCCAGGCCCGCGTTTTGCTGCCCGCCGAGGGCGAGTTGGCCCTCAACCGACGGCAAGCGAGGGAGATGGAGGAAGCCCGCGCTGCTCTGGCCGAAGCTGGCGGCGATCTTGTCCGCACCGCCGAGGCGCTGCGCCTGGCGCGGGCCGCGTTCGACCGGCTGAGCGGGCGGGCGGGTGTCGAGGACATGCTTGACGCGCTTTTTGGTCGCTTCTGCCTCGGTAAGTAGTTGAATTCTCATATGATCCTAATGTTTCACGTGAAACGTTGCAGCCGTTTCGCTTAACCTAGGTTTCCGCTAAAGCGCGCGCATGGTGTTCGACGTTCTGGTCATTGGCGGCGGGCATGCCGGCTGCGAGGCGGCGGCGGCCGCGGCGCGCCGTGGCGCTCGTGTCGGCCTGGTCAGCTTTCGCGCCGAAGATGTCGGCCAGATGAGCTGCAACCCGTCGATTGGCGGGGTCGGCAAGGGCCATCTGGTGCGTGAGCTCGATGTCTTCGATGGGTTGATGGCGCGCGCCGCCGACCGCGCCGCCATCCATCGGCGAATGCTCAATCGCAGCAAGGGCCCGGCGGTCTGGGGCCCGCGCGTCCAGGCGGACCGCAAAATGTACCAACGGGCCGTGGCCGATTTGCTGGCGGAATCGGGAGTGGAATTGCTGATCGGCGAGGCGACCGAGCTGGTAGTTGAGCAGGGCCGGGTGACTGGCCTGACCATTGAGGGCGAACGCATGGCCGCGCGGGCCGTGGTCATCGCCACCGGCACGTTTCTCGATGGCGCCTTGTTCTGTGGAATGGAGAAGCTGGCCGGTGGGCGAACCGGCGAGAAGGCCGCGGTAGCGCTGGCGTCGCAGTTGCGCGAATGGGGAGTGGCGCAGGGTCGGCTGAAGACCGGGACCCCGCCGCGCCTCGACGGCCGCACCGTGGATTGGGCGCGCCTGGCGCCGCAGCCGAGCGACCGCGACGATTGGTCGATGTCGGCGCTGGCATCGGACCAGCGCCCGCCGCAACTGGCATGCGCGATCGCCCGTACCAATGACCGCACCCATGACCTCATCCGCGCCAATTTCGAGCACTCGCCCTTGTTTGCCGGCGCCATCGCCGGCAGGGGGCCGCGCTATTGCCCGTCGATCGAGGACAAGATTCGCCGCTTCGGCGACCGCGAGGGGCATCAGATCTTCCTCGAGCCCGAGGGGCTGGACAGCCACCTTGTGTATCCCAACGGCATCAGCACCTCATTGCCGGCGGAGGTGCAGAACGACTTCGTGCGCACCATCGACGGGCTCGAGCGGGCTGAGATCGTCCGCCCTGGCTATGCGGTCGAATATGAATATGCCGACGCCCGCAAATTGGGGTCGACGCTGGCACATCAGGCGGTCGACGGGTTGTTCCTGGCCGGACAGATCAACGGCACCACCGGCTATGAGGAAGCGGCGGCGCAGGGCCTGGTGGCGGGCCTCAACGCGACCGCGCATGCGCTTGACCTCGCACCGGTCCGCTTCGACCGCCGCACGAGCTATATTGGGGTGATGATTGACGATTTGACCCTGCAAGGCGTCAACGAGCCCTATCGGATGATGACCGCGCGGGCCGAGTATCGGCTCTCGCTGCGCGCTGACAATGCGACCAGCCGGCTCGGCGGCGAGGCGCTGGTCGCCGATGGCCTGTCGCCGACGCGCCGCCGCTCCATCGAGCGGCATTTCGAGATGCGGGGCTCGGCGGCATGGGTGGAAACCGAGGAAGCGCAAGCGGACGCGCTTTATCGGCCCTACGTTGAGCGCCAGCAGCGCGAGTGGGAAGCGATGCGGCGCGACTCGGCGGTCCTGCTGCCAGGCGATCTCGACTTTGCTTCCGTGCCGGGCCTGTCGAACGAAGCTGTCGAGCGGCTGGCGGCGACCAGGCCTGAGAGTCTCGATCAAGCATCGCGCATTGCCGGGATCACTCCTGCGGCGCTGGCCGCGCTCCATGTCGCTGCCTCCCGCCGCGCCGCATGATTGACGTTCCACGTGAAACACAGTCGCAACTGAAGCGCTATGTCGCGTTGCTTCTCGAGGAAAACCAGCGCCAGAACCTGATCGGCCGCTCGACGGTTGATGAAATCTGGCAGCGGCACATCGCTGACAGCGCGCAATTGGTCGGGTTTGCGCCACGCCCCGACTCGTCGTGGCTGGACATCGGCTCGGGCGCGGGGCTTCCGGGGATGGTGATCGCCATTCTGACCGCAGGTCCGGTGACGCTGGCCGAGCCGCGCAGGCTGCGCGCCGAATTCCTGCACCGGGCGACTGCGGAACTCGGGCTGGCGGAGCGGGTCACGGTGCGGGCCGCA
This sequence comes from Sphingomicrobium sp., assembly GCA_036769205.1. Taxonomy (GTDB): domain Bacteria; phylum Pseudomonadota; class Alphaproteobacteria; order Sphingomonadales; family Sphingomonadaceae; genus Sphingomicrobium. The sequence goes on along the minus strand of DAIPLM010000028.1, from coordinate 5,948 downwards.
AAGGCCGAGCGACTTACCGGCAAATTCGATGTCATCACCGCCCGCGCGGTCGGCTCGCTGGCAAATTTGCTCGGGATATCCCAGCATCTGTCCACAGATAAGACGATCTGGGTGCTGCCGAAGGGGAAAAGCGCACAATCGGAACTGGATGAAGCGCGGCAGGCATGGCAGGGTGAGTTCCGGCTCGAACCGAGCGCGACGAGCGGGGAGGCGGCCATATTGGTCGCGGCCGGGGTCCAGCGAAAGGGGCGGAAATGATCCGAATCGTAGTCGCCAACCAGAAAGGCGGAGTCGGCAAGACGACGACGGCGATCAACCTCGCCACCGCTTTGGCGGCGATCGGCTGGAAGGTGCTGCTGATCGACCTCGATCCGCAGGGCAATGCCTCGACCGGGGTCGGCGTCGGCCAGTCGAGCCGGATCCGATCCAGCTATGATGTGCTGATCGGCCGGGCGAGCCTCGTCGAAGCCGCCATTGCCACCCGCGTTCCACGCCTCGACTTGCTGCCGGCGACGGTCGATCTGTCGGGCGCGGAGATCGAGCTGGTCGACCTTGAGCATCGCACCCACCGCCTCGACCACGCGCTAGACGAGGCGCCGCCGGGCCGCTGGGATGTCTGCCTGATCGATTGCCCGCCGTCGCTCGGGCTGCTGACCTTGAACGCGATGGTCGCGGCGCAGCAGTTGCTGGTGCCGTTGCAGACCGAATTCTTCGCGCTCGAAGGCCTGTCGCAATTGCTGTCGACGGTCGAGCGCGTCCGCCAGACCTTCAACCCCAATCTGGCGATCCTCGGCGTCGTCCTGACCATGTTCGACCGCCGCAACCGCTTGTCGAGCCAGGTCGCCGAGGACGTCCGCGCCTGCCTCGGAACGACGGTGTTCGAGACCGTGGTGCCGCGCAACGTCCGTTTGTCGGAGGCACCCAGCCATGGCCTGCCGGCGCTGATCTACGACCTGCGCTGCCCGGGCTCGGAAGCCTATATCGGCCTAGCGCGCGAAGTCATGGGCAGGCTCGCTCGGCTGCGCGAAGCGGCGGAAGCGGCATGAGCGAGACCAAGAAGGGGCTTGGGCGCGGCCTCAGCGCCTTGCTCGGCGAGGCGCCGCGGCCGGCCGACGAGGTGGCGGCGCGGCGCGACAGCGTCCGCGAAGTCGAGATTGCCCGCATCCGGCCCAACCCGGCCCAGCCGCGCCAGCATTTCGATGAGGACAGCCTGGCCGAACTCGCCGATTCGATCCGCCAGCATGGCGTGCTGCAGCCGATCCTGCTGCGGCCGGTCGAGGACGGCTATGAGCTGATCGCCGGCGAGCGCCGCTGGCGGGCGGCGCAGCGGGCCCGGCTGCACGCCATCCCGGCCCTGGTCCGCGAACATGACGACAGCTCGAGCGCCGAGCTGGCGCTGATCGAGAACGTCCAGCGTCAGGATCTGAATGCGATCGAGGAGGCGGAGGGTTATCGGGCGCTGATTACGCGCTTCGCTCATACCCAGGACAATGTCGCCAAACTGGTCGGCAAGTCGCGTAGTCATGTCACTAACCTATTGAGATTGCTCGATTTACCGGAAGCCGTGCGCTTAATGCTGCTGCGAGGCGATATCAGCATGGGCCATGCACGGGCGGTAGCGACGGCTTCGGATCCGGAAGCCCTGGCCAGTGAGATTGCCGCCAAAGGACTCAGCGTCCGCCAGGCCGAGGCGCTCGCCAAGCGCGAACGGCCGGGCGCCGGCGCCGACATCGCCCGCGCCTCCGCCCGCAACGCCACCAAGGCGGTCGACGCCGATTTGGAAGTCCTCGAGCGGCAATTGAGCGACATGCTCGGCCTCAGGGTCCAGGTGAAGCACGCCGGCGCCGGCGGCACCGTCAGCCTGAGCTATTCCAGTCTCGACCAACTCGACATGATCTGTCAGCGCCTGAGCGGCGAGCCGATCTGACCGGGTGGCGATGCCCGGCACTTTCTTCATTATCGGCTGCATCCTGATTCCCCTGGGCTTCGGCCTGGTGCCCGGACTGCTGCCGACGCGCGTCCCGATCGTCGCTCGCTGGGGCCTGTGGCTGGTCGTGATCGCGCTCGCGTCCTGGTTCCTCGTCGCGGTCGGCGACTTGCCGAGCCCCTTCCCGTCGCTGGCGCGGATCAGCTTCTGGCTGTCGAGCCTGCTGTCGCTTTACGTCCTGCTGGTCGACACCGGCCGAGTCGGCCGCCGGCGAAGGCTCGCGAGGAGCTGACCTGAGCTACCGCCGGCGCTGGGCGGCGCGGGCGATCGTCACCAGTTCCTCCTCGAGCGCCGCCACCGGCGGTTCGTCGGAGAAGATAATCGCTTTCTCCAGCGCGCTGGCGCGCTCGAGCATCTGCGCCAGCCGCTCGGCGCTCCAGCTCGACAGCAATTGCTGCATCAGGCCTTTATCCTTCCAGAACAAAGACTTTCCCATTGACGTCATGACGGCGTCGACGCTTTGGCCCTGCTCGACCTTGGCGCGCAGTCCGGCGAGCTGGAGCAGCCGCCGCTGCAGCGCGCGGACGACCGGGATCGCCTCGCTGTTGCCGAGCGCCACCCGGTCGAGCTCCTCGAACAGCTCGCCGCCGCGCCCGGCCAAGGCCAAGTCGCCAAGCCGCATCATGTCGCCTTCGCCCGAGTCGGCGCCAAGCATGTCAACGATGTCGTGGGTCAGCTCTTGCGGCCGGTCGGGCGCGGCGTCGAGGTAGAGGGCGAACTTGCCGAGCTCGAAGGCAAGGATGGCGGCATTCGCGTTGCAGGCGGCGGCGATGCGGGTGGCGAGGTCAGGCGCGATCCGCAAGCCCTCGGCGCGGCCGGCGTCGATCACCATGCGGTCGGCGTCGCGGCCCTCGGGCGCGTAGGAGGCGTGCGCCAGAGCCGCGCCGTGCGCCTCGGCCAGCTTGAGCAAGGCATTGGTCTTGCGCAGGGCGCCGGCGATGGCGACGACCGGGCTTTCGACCGCCGGGGCTGCGAGCAGGGCTTCGAAACCTTCGAGGATCTCGTCGCCGGCGGGATCGACCCAGATCAGGCGGGCGCCGCCGAACAAAGAGATGGCGCCGGCCTCGGCGGCGAGCAACGCCGGGTCGGCCTTGATCGCGCCGGCCGCGACCGCGAATTTGTCGGCGCCGAGCCCCTTGCCCAGCCGCTCGGCCAAGGCCCGCGAGCCGGCGTCGTCGGGGCCATAAAACAGATAGAAGCGGACCGTACGGTCAGGTTGCTCGACCGAGCGCAGGATCGAGCCGCGGGTCGCCTTCACTGGCCCGGGGGCGGGGCGTGGGTGACGTACATGGCGAGGCGGCCGACCATCTGGTCGGCGACGACATCGGCCAATCGCTCGAGCGCGGTCTGCTCGGCGGCGACCGTCGCATATTGCGAGGAGACGACGTCGATCCCCGCATCGGAGCCGGCGGTGGCGTCAAGGACGACGGCGCCGGTGGCGAGGTCGACCAGCCGGTAGCGGGCCCGCAAGCTGCGCCGCTCGCGGGTGGCGGCGCTGTCGCCGCGGATGCCGAAGCCGGTGATATTGTCGTCGAGCTCGACCTCGAGCCGGTAGGCGGAGCCGCCCTCTTGCGGCTCGCCGAGGCGCTGAACGAGCGCCTTGTGCATCAGCCAGCCGGCGCGGCCGGGGATCGCCGCCACCTGGACCGAGCGCAACGAACCGGCGACCGCGCCCGCGCCGCCGCCGCCGTACATCGGACGAAGGCCGCAGGCGGACAGAGCGAGAGCGGCGGCGAGGATCAGGAGGCGCATCATGCGACGATATTCACCAAGCGGTCGGGAACGACAATGACCTTGCGTGGCAGCGCGCCGGCAAGCTGGGCCTGGACCTTGAGCGAGGCGAGGGCAAGCGCCTCGGCGTCTTCCCTGGGCAATCCGCGCGCCGCCTCGACCGTGTCGCGCAACTTGCCGTTGACCTGCAGCGCCAAAGTCACCGTCTCGTCGACCAGCAGCGCCGGGTCGTGCGCCGGCCAGCGAGCCTCGGCGATCATGCCGGGCTGGCCGAGCGCCGCCCAGGCTTCCTCGGCGAGGTGCGGGGCCATCGGCGCGGCGAGCAGCACCAGGGTGCGGACGGCGGCGTCGCGGCTGGCCGACGGCTGCGCGCGTTCGATGGCGTTGGTCAGTTCGTAGAGGCTGGCGACCCCCTTGTTGAACTGCAGGGCGTCGATGGCGGCGCCGGCGGCGGCGATGGCCCGGTGGACCTTGCGCTCGAGGGCGGGATCCGCGCCTTCCGCGCCGACCACGCTTTGGACCAGCCGCCAGACGCGCTGGACGAAGCGGGCGGCGCCCTCGATGCCGCTCTCCGACCATTCGAGGTCGCGCTCGGGCGGCGAGTCGGACAGCATGAACCAGCGGACGGCGTCGGCGCCATATTTGTCGACGATCGGCTCGGGGTCGATGGTGTTCTTCCTCGACTTGGACATTTTCTCGACCCGGCCGCGCTCGACCGGGGTGTCGGTGGCGCGCTCGACCAGCCGGCCGCCTTCGCGGTCGGCGACCTCGTCGGGGCCGAGCCAGCGGCCGTCCAGCGACTTGTAGGTCTCGTGGGTGACCATGCCTTGCGTGAACAAGCCCTGGAACGGCTCGGCGAAGCTTAGTTTGCCCATGTGCTGGAGGGCGCGGGTCCAGAAGCGGGCGTAGAGCAAGTGCAGGATCGCATGCTCGACGCCGCCGATATATTGCGCGACCGGCAGCCAGGCCTCGGCTTCGGCGCGGTCGAACGGCTTGTCCGCCGGCTGGCTGGCGAAGCGCAGGAAGTACCAGCTGGAATCGACAAAGGTGTCGAGCGTGTCGGTCTCGCGCCGCCCAGGGCCGCCGCATTTCGGGCAATCGACATTGGCCCAGCCAGGATGACGATCGAGCGGGTTGCCGGGGACGTCGAAATCGACGTCCTCGGGCAGCACCACCGGCAATTGCTCGCGCGGGACGCCGACCGGGCCGCAGATCGGGCAATGAACGACCGGGATCGGCGTTCCCCAGTAACGCTGGCGCGACACGCCCCAGTCGCGCAGGCGGTATTGGGTGGTGCCCGTGCCCCAGCCGCCGGCCTCGGCGCGGCGGATGACCTCGGCCATCGCCTGGTCGCTGGCGAGGCCGTCGAGGAAGCGCGAATTGACGGCGATGCCGCGGTCGGTCTCGGGCTCGGTGACGGGCTGGCCGGCGCCGGCGGCGTCGGCGGCGACGGCGCGGCGGATCGGCAAATCATATTTGACCGCGAACTCGAAGTCGCGGGCGTCGTGGGCGGGCACCCCGTAGAGCGCGCCGGCGCCGTAATCCATCAGCACGAAGTTGGCGATCCACACCGGCAGTCGCCAGTCGGGGTCGAACGGGTGGACGACCTCCAGCCCGGTATCGAAGCCGAGCTTGTCGGCGGCTTCGATGTCGGCCTCGCTGGTGCCGCCGGCGCGGCACTTGGCCAGGAACTCGGCGACTTCGGGGCGCTCCCTGGCGAGCGCCTCGGCGATCGGGTGGCCGGGTGACAGCGCGACGAAGCTGGCGCCGAAGATGGTGTCGGGGCGGGTGGTGAACACTTCAATTTCGCAGGCGCCGCCGGGCGCGGTCGCGGCCAGCCGGAAGCAGAATTTGAGGCCGCGGCTCTTGCCGATCCAATTCTCCTGCATCAGCCGCACCTTGTCCGGCCATTGGTCGAGGCGCTTCAGCCCGTCGAGCAGTTCGTCGGCGAAATCGGTGATCTTGAGGAACCACTGGCTCAATTTGCGGCGCTCGACCGGCGCCCCCGAGCGCCAGCCCTTGCCGTCGATGACCTGCTCATTGGCAAGCACGGTCATGTCGACCGGATCCCAATTGACCTCGCTCTCCTTGCGGGTGACGAGGCCGGCCGCCATCAGGTCGAGGAACAGCGCTTGCTCGTGGCCGTAATAATCGGGCTCGCAGGTGGCGAGCTCACGGCTCCAGTCGAGCGCGAAGCCGAGCCGCTTCAACTGATCGCGCATGGTGGCGA
>DAIPLM010000208.1:0-3190 GCA_036769205.1 Sphingomicrobium sp. | reverse complement strand
CGACCGACTTGCGCTCCATCTTGGTCCAGATCGGAAACGGCCGCTTGCGCCGGCCATAGACATGAGCCGCCATGCCGTTTTTCTGCAGATTCTTGGAGAGCTGGCTCTCGATCTCGCTGATCAGGTTGCGGTTGCGCTCTTCCAGCGATTCCAGCCGTTGCATCACCACCGCGTGAGCTTCCGGATCGAGCATGCGGAACGAAAGTTCTTCGAGCTCTTCGCGCATCTCCTGCATGCCCATGCGGCCGGCGAGCGGCGCATAGATGTCGAGCGTCTCCTGGGCGATCCGGCCGCGCGCCTCGACCGCCATGAAATCGAGCGTGCGCATGTTGTGCAGGCGGTCGGCGAGCTTGACCAGCAGCACGCGGATATCGTCGCTCAATGCCAGCAGGAACTTGCGCAAATTCTCGGCGGCGCGCTCATTCTCGCTTTGCGCCTCGATCTTCGACAATTTGGTGACGCCGTCGACCAGCCGCCCGACATTGGCCCCGAACAGTTTCTCGATCTGCTCGGGGGTCGCCACCGTGTCCTCGATGGTGTCGTGGAGGATGGCGGTGACGATCGTTTCGGCATCCAGCTTCAGGTCGGTAAGGATGCCGGCGACTTCGATCGGGTGGCTGAAATAGGGGTCGCCCGAGGCGCGGACCTGGGCGCCATGGGCCTTCATCGAGAAGACATAGGCGCGGTTGATGAGGCCCTCGTCGGCATCCGGATCGTACGCCCGGATCTTCTCGATCAGCTCATATTGCCGCAGCACATCCCTATGTGGGGGCAGGGGGAAGCCCGTTGCAAGTGCGAACTGGCCGGCGCGGCCGGAAGGGCGTGCTGCTGCGTGCCGGCCAGAAGCCGCTTAGTTAGCCTCGGCCAACGCCGGCTGGGAGCCGCCGCGGGCGGCGGCATTGCACTTGGCGAGTTCGGCGTCGGCGAAGGCGCGGCCGTCGGCGACGAAGCTTGACAGCGTGCCAGCCTGCCGCGCCAGCGACTGGCACAACACCTGCGGCCGGCTGCTCTCGGTGCTACCCTGGCAGGCGCTCGGGTCGCAGGTCCAGACGATGTCTCGGGCGACGATCCGGGTCTCGCTGACCGGCGCCGTCGGGGTGCCGACATAGGAGGTGGCGGTCGCCGGGACGGCGGCGGCGAGGGCGGCCAGGAAGATGAAAGTCCGAGTCATGCGCGTTTTCCCGTTTTGCGTTTTCGATTGAAACCGACTATCCAACACAGTTTCATTACGCAACTATTTTTTCGGGAACATTTGTGCTTTTGTCCGGCGGAGGGAGTCATGCCTTTGGGCCATAGTACGGCGCATATCGACGCGTTCCGGGAAGCCGCTTTGCGCTGCCCATTGCCATCGGCGGTTGAGCTCATCGGCGAAAAATGGGCTTTCCTCATCCTCCGCGGCGCCTTCAACGGCCTCCAGCATTTCGAGGAGTTCCAGGCCGGCCTCGGCATTGCCCGCAACATCCTCTCCGACCGATTGGCCAAATTGGTCGGCGGCGGCATCCTCGATCGGTCGGCCGACCCCGGCGACAAGCGCAAGGTCGTCTATGCGCTCAGCGCCAAGGGCGAGGCGTTGCTGCCGGTCATCCTGGCGCTTCGCCAATGGGGCGAGGATTGGGGCCATGGCCGCCGCGACATCATCCTCGCCGACCGCCGCGACGGCCGCCCGGTGCGCCGGATCTGCGTTCAGGCGCAGGACGGCCGCGAATTGCGGCTGGAAGATCTGACCTGGGTCGACCCGGCCGACGCCGGACAGAAAAAAGGCGGCGCCGAGGCCGCCTGATTTCCTTGGAATTGGGCGCGAAGCCTATTCGTACTCGCCGCCGCCCGGGGTCGGGCGGGGCGGCGCGGCGGCGGTCAGGCGCAGCGCCTCGGCGGATTCGCTGAGGCTGGCCAACTCATCCGTCTCGTCTTCCTCGTCGACCCGCACCTTCTGCAGCCCGGAAATGACCGATTCCTGGAGATGCTTCGGCTTGACCGTCTCCTCGGCGATCTCGCGCAAGGCGACGACCGGGTTCTTGTCGCGGTCGCGGTCGATGGTGAGGTCGGCGCCGCCGCTGATCTGGCGGGCGCGCTGCGCCGCCAGCAGCACCAGGTCGAACCGGTTCGAAACCTTGTCGACACAATCTTCAACTGTCACGCGCGCCATAGTCGCTCCGCACCTTCGCTTCGCTGTTTGGAAGAGCCGGCGAGATAGGGATGGAGCCGCAATTAGTCAACTAAAAGCGGGCTGTCCGCCCTGTCCCCTGGCAGTCCGGCAAGCCGCCCGCTTGCGCCCGGGGCGCCAGCCCGCCACAGCATAAGGCATGCGGGGCAAGCCCTCTTCATTGTCGAGCCGGATGACCAAGGTCGACGGCAACCGGCTGATCGTCCTGCCCGACGGCCCCGACCGCCTGGAAGCGATCCTCAACCTCATCGGCACCGCCACCACCAGCCTGCGGCTGCTCTATTACATGTTCGCCGGCGACTGGTCCGGGCAGCGGGTGCGCGATGCTTTGCTCGCCGCCCGCCGACGCGGGGTGGCGGTGTCGATCCTGATCGACGACTTCGGCAGCAGCGACAACCCCGACAATTTCTTTGCCTCGTTGCGCGAAGCCGGCGCCACCGTGTGCCGCTTCCATCCCGCCTGGGGCCGCCGCTATCTGCTGCGCAACCACCAGAAGATGCTTTTGGTCGACGGCGACACCTCCGACAGCCGCGTGCTGATCGGCGGCTTCAACATCGAGGACGATTATTTCCAGCCGGCGGACGAGGGCGGCTGGCGCGACATCGGCCTCATCGTCCAGGGGCCGGCGGCGGCCCGGCTGACGTCTTATTACGACGCGCTGATGGTCTGGGCGCTGCGCAAGCGCGCCCGCATCCGCGAGCTGCGCGCGATCATCGAGCGCTTCAGCGAAACCCGCGGCGCCCTGCAATGGCAGTTCGGCGGTCCGATGCGGCAGGTTTCGCCTTGGGCGCAATCGACGGCGCGTGACCTCGCCCAGGGCTGCGACGTTGAGGTGATCGCCGCTTATTTCGCCCCTTCCTGGACCATGCTCAAGCGCATCGCCCGGGTTGGCATGAAAGGCCGGGCGCGGATCATCACGGCGGCGAAATCGGACAATACGGCGACCATCTTCGCCGCCCGCTTCACCTACAACCAATTGATGAAGCGCGGCGTCGAAATTCACGAATACCAGCGCACCAAGCTGCA
>DAIPLM010000207.1:0-3207 GCA_036769205.1 Sphingomicrobium sp. | reverse complement strand
AATTCGACGACGTGATGAACGACCAGCGCAAGGTGATTTACGAGCAGCGCGCCGAGATCATGGATTCCGAGCATGTCAGCGACGTCATCATCGACATGCGCGCCGAGACCATCGCCAGCCTGGTCGCCGTTCACTGCCCGCCCGGCACCTATCCCGAGCAATGGGACGTCGACGGTCTCAAGGAAAGCGTCGATGCCGTGCTCGGCCTCCAGCCGCCCGTCGACGAATGGATGGAGGAAGAAGCGGTCGAGCCGGAAGTGATCGTCGAGCGCCTCCAGGAACTGGCCGACCAGGCCATGGCCGACAAGGTCAAGGGCGCCGACCAGGAGCGCTGGGTCGAGGTCGAGAAGAACCTGCTGCTGCAGACCCTCGACCATTTCTGGAAAGAGCATCTGGCGACCCTCGACGCGCTGCGCCAGGTCATCCACCTGCGCAGCTTTGCCCAGAAAAAGCCGATCGACGAATATAAGCAGGAAGCCTTCCTGCTGTTCGAGCGGCTGCTGGTGCTCATCCGCGAGGAAGTGACCAAGACCTTGATGCGCGCCAATATCCAGATCCAGGACCCGGCGCCGCCGCCTCTGCCCGACTTCATCACCACCCATTTCGACCCGTTCTCGGGCGATGACGACACCCTGGACTTCGACACCACCGCGCTCAGCGGGCTGGGCGAGCCGGCGCCGCGCACCGCACCGCTGCCGCCGCTGCCCGACGGGGCGATGCCCGAAAGCCGCAACGCGCCGTGCCCGTGCGGGTCTGGCCGCAAGTTCAAACATTGCCACGGCGCTCTGGCCTAGCCTCGGTTATGGTCGACCGCACCGCGCTTCGCCGCGCCTATCGGCCCGCAGAGGAAGACGTGGTTGGCGAGCGGCTGGAAGAGGCCGCGTTCAGCCCCGCCGAAGCAAGTGAATCGGCAGCCATCGCCCGCTCGCTGTCGAAGGCAGTGCGGGCACACAAGCCAGCCGGCATCGACGCCTTCATGGCCGCCTACGATTTGGGCAGCGACGAGGGCATCGCCCTCATGTGCCTGGCCGAAGCCTTGCTGCGCATCCCCGACGCGGAAACCGCCGACGATCTGATCGCCGACAAGCTGGCCGGGCCGAACTGGGCCGAGAAGCTCGGCGAATCCTCCTCGCCGTTCGTCAATGCCGCGACCTTCTCGCTGCTGCTGACCGGCAAGGTGCTCGACAACGCCAAGGACTCGACCGCCGGCTGGAGCGCCGCTTTGGGCCGCGCCGTCGGCCGCCTCGGCGAGCCGGTGATCCGCGCCGCGGTCAGCCAGGCGATGAAGATCCTGGGCCGGCAGTTCGTCTTCGGCCGCACCATCGACGAGGCGATGAAGCGCGCCGCGCCCGAGCGACGGCAGGGCCTGACCCACAGCTTCGACATGCTCGGCGAAGCAGCGCGCACCCACGCCGACGCCGCCCGCTATGCCGAGGCTTATGCCTCCGCGCTCGACCGCATCGCCAAGGAAGCAGAAGGCGGCTTCCGCTCCACGCCGGGCATCTCGGTTAAATTGTCGGCGCTGCACCCGCGCTACGAATGGAGCCATGCCGACGAAGCCAAGGCGGCGATGCTGCCGGTGCTGCGCGGGCTGGCGCTGAAAGCGTCCCGCGCCGACGTCCATTTCACCATCGACGCCGAGGAGGCCGACCGGCTGGAGCCGTCGCTCGACATTATCGAGGCTTTGGCTGCCGACGATGAATTGTTCGCCAACGGATGGAGCGGCTTCGGTCTCGCCATCCAGGCCTATCAGAAGCGCGCCGTGCCCTTGTGCGACTGGATCGCCGAGCTCGCCCGCAAGCATCAGCGCCGATTCATGGTCCGGCTGGTCAAGGGCGCCTATTGGGACACCGAGATCAAGGCGGCGCAGGTCGCCGGGCTGAAGGATTATCCAGTCTTCACCCGCAAGGTCGCGACCGACGTCTCCTATATCGCCTGCGCCAGGCGGCTGCTGGCCACCGGCGACATCCTCTATCCCGCCTTCGCCACCCACAACGCCAATACCATCGGCGCGGTCAAGGCGATCGCCGGCACGACGCCGTTCGAGTTCCAGCGCCTGCATGGCATGGGCGAGGGGCTGTACGAGGAATTGGCCAGGCTCGAGGAGGCGCTCGGCGAGGCGCGGACGCCGGTGCGCATTTACGCCCCGGTCGGCAGCCACAAGGACCTGCTCGCTTACCTGGTCCGCCGCCTGCTCGAAAACGGCGCCAATTCGAGCTTCGTCAATCGCATCGCCGACGAGCAGGTGTCGCTCGACGAGCTGGTCCGCGACCCGGTCGCCGAGCTTGCCGCAATGAGCCCGAAGCGCAATCCGAAGATTCTCCTGCCGCGCGACATCTTCGGGGCCCAGCGCCACAATAGTGCCGGCGTCGATTTGTCCGATCCGCTCGTGCGCGAGCCGCTGCTCGAACGGCTCAAGGCGCTCGAGGGCCGCAGCTGGACCGCCAAGCCGACGCTCGGCAAAGGCGAGAGCCGGGCCATCACCTCGCCGCACGACCATCGCGTCACGGTCGGGACGGTGTTCGAGGCGAACGCCGCTGAGGTCGACCAGATGGTCCGTGCCGGCCACCAAGCGCAGCAGAATTGGGACGCGCTCGGCGGGGAAGCGCGCGCCCGGCTCCTCGACCGCGCCGCCGACCTCTACGAGGAGCATCGCGAGGAATTCTTCTCGCTCTGCGTCCGGGAAGCCGGCAAGACGTTGATCGACGCCGTCCTCGAAGTCCGCGAGGCGGTCGATTTCCTGCGTTTTTACGCGAGCGAGGCGCGGCGCCAGTTTACCCGGCCGATGCCGCTGCCCGGGCCGACCGGCGAGCAGAACGAGCTGCGCCTCCATGGGCGCGGCGTCTTCGCCAGCATTTCGCCATGGAATTTCCCGCTGGCGATCTTCACCGGCCTGGTGGCGGCGCCATTGGCCGCGGGGAATGCCGCCATCGCCAAGCCGGCCGGGCAAACGCCGCTGATCGGCGCACTCGCCATCGACCTGATGCACCAGGCGGGCATCCCCAGGGACATCGTCCAGCTGGCGCCAGGCCAGGGCCGGGTCGTCGGCGGCACGCTGACCGAGCATCCCTTGCTCGCCGGCGTCGTCTTCACCGGCTCGACCGAGACCGCGCGCATGATCAATCGCACGCTGGCCGAGCGTGACGGGGCGATCATCCCGTTCATCGCCGAAACCGGCGGCCAGAATGCGATGATCGTCGACTCATC
>DAIPLM010000206.1:0-3211 GCA_036769205.1 Sphingomicrobium sp. | reverse complement strand
CGCGGCAAGTTCGATGACACGCCAGAGGTAGTTCGGTTCGCCGAAACGCTGGAGAGGGTCTGCGTCGAGACGGTCGAGAGCGGTAAGATGACCAAGGACCTCGCGCTTCTGGTCGGTCCCGAGCAGGCGTGGATGACGACCGAACAATTCTTCGAGGCCGTCCGCGCTAACCTCGAGACGGCGATGGCGGCCGGCGCGGAGCAAGCGGCGAGCGCACCCTCTCCCGCCTGACGCCTAGGCCGATCAAGCGGCCCGGGATCCGCCGCAGCAAGGGGAAACGGTCGAGCAGCCGGACGATGAACGGCGCCCGGCGGATCGGCGCGGTGGATTGCAGGAGCCGGCCGATGATTCGGTCCTGGGCGGCCTTCTGCCCAGCCTGAATGACCCTGGTCGGCCATTCGCGGCGCTTTTGCACCCGTTGGAGCAGCTCATCGACATCGCCGCCCCGACACAAAGGCCCGGCGAGGATGTTGGCGGCGGCGACCGCGTCCTGGATGGCGAGGTTGATGCCGATGCCGCCGATCGGCGACATGGCATGGGCGGCATCGCCGATCGCCAGCAGTCCCGGCCTCGACCAGCGGCTGAGCCGGTCGAGTTTGACGGTCAGCAGGTGCAAGTCGCTGATCTCGTCCAATTCGTCGACGTCGAGGTCGGGCGCGGCGGCGGCGACTTCGGCGCGGATAGCGCCGATGCCCTTGGCCCGATAGCGCTCGGCGGCGCCCTTGGGGATGAGGAAGGCGCATTGCCAGTAATCGCCGCGGTCGATCATCACCAGCAGCCGGCCCTGCTCGACATTGCCGCGCAGCGCGCCCTCGGTTCCCGGCGGCTTGGCGACGCGGAACCAGAAGACGTCCATCGGCGCCCCCAAGTCCTCGACCGGAAGCAGTTCGCGGACGATCGAATCGCGGCCATCGGCGGCGATCACCAACCGGGCGCGAACGATCTCGCCGTCGGCCAACGTGACCCCGACGACGCGGCCGCCTTCCTCGATGAAGCCGGCGACCGGCCGTTCCATCGCCAGCCTGAAACCGGGGAAGGCTCTCGCTTCGTCGCGGAGGAAATCGAGGAAGTCCCATTGCGGCATCATGGCGATGAACGGCGCGGGGGTGTCCAGTTGCGACAGGTCGCCGATATTCCACTCGCGCCCGGCGACCCTGAGGATCGCCTTGTCGAGCCGGTTGTGGGGGCGCTTGAGGAAGCGATCGAGCATACCGAGCTGGTCGAGGATTTCCATCGTCGAGGGGTGGACGGTGTCGCCGCGGAAATCGCGGAAGAAGTCGGCATGCTTTTCGAGCACCCGGACTTGGCAGCCGGCGCGGGCGAACAGCAGCCCGGCCATCATCCCCGCCGGCCCGCCGCCGACAAAGACCACATCATCCGCGCGTGACGTCATGGCGTCATCCTAACACGGCGGGCCGCCGCTTGTGCCGATTGTTTCCGGCCCCTGGCTGACAAGCAGGCCGTTCGCGTTCTAGAGCCTTGGCATGCACGGATTCGCCACGACTGCCTATCACGACGGCCTGATTATCCTCGGCGCCGCCGGCATCGTCATCCCGACCTTCGCCCGCTTCCGGATCTCGCCGATCATCGGCTTCATCCTGGTCGGCATACTGGTCGGGCCGACCGGCCTCGGCGCTCTCTCCGAGCAGGCACCCTGGCTGCACAACTTCAGCATCTCCAATCCAGATTCGGTGCAACCGTTCGCCGAGCTTGGGATCATCCTGCTGCTGTTCGCGATCGGCCTCGAGCTGAGCTTTCGCCGCCTGCTCGCGATGCGCCGCGCGGTGTTCGGTATTGGCGCCGCCGAGCTGTTGGGTTGCGGGGCGCTGATCGGCGCCGGTCTGGTGGCGATGGGCAACAGCGTGCCGGCTGCGGCCGTGCTCGGGCTGGCGCTCGCCATGTCGTCGACAGCGCTGGTGTTGCCGATCGCCGGGACCACCAGCGCCACCGGCAGGGCCGCGTTCGCCATGCTGCTGTTCGAGGACCTGGCGCTGGTGCCCTTGCTGTTTCTGTTCGCCAGCCTCGGCGGGGCCGGCGACCTTGGCGGCCTCATCGATGTCGCCTGGAAGGGCGCGCTCGTCATCATCGTCATGCTGATCGCCGGCCGCTTCCTGCTGCCGCCCTTGTTCGCGCAGGCGGCCCGGACCAAGAGCCCCGAGCTGTTCCTGTCCGTCAGCTTCCTGACCGTCATCCTCGGCAGCTTCGCCACCGGCGGGGTCGGCCTGTCGCCAATCCTCGGCGCCATCGTCGCCGGCGTCCTGATCGCCGAAACCGAATATCGCAGCGAAGTCGAGGTCGTAACCGCCCCGTTGCGCGGTCTGGCACTGGGCGTGTTCCTGATCACCGTGGGTATGAGCCTGGACTTGCGAACATTGATGCAGAATTGGCCGCAAGTGTTTGGTGCCCTTGCTCTTGTCTTACTGGTCAAGGCGCTTGTGACTGGCTTCCTGCTCCGTATTTCCGGCGCTCGGCCAGCGGTTGCGGCGGAGACCGGCCTGCTCATGTCGAGTCCCTCGGAAACCACCCTCATCCTGCTCGGCGCGGGTGCCGCCGCCGGGGTCATACGCGCCGACGCCGCCAGCTTCTGGCTGGCGGTGACAGCGCTCGGGCTGACCGTCACCCCGCTGCTCGCCGGACTCGGCCGCTGGGCGGCGCGGCGGGTCGACCGCGGTACGGCCGAAGTTGTGGATGAAGGAGCCGCCAACGGCAAGACGGTGATCTTCGGCTTCGGGCGGGTCGGGCGGATGGTCGCCGACATGTTGGTCGCCCACGGCAAACCCTATCTGGCGGTCGAGAACGATATCGACTGCGTGCTCGCGGCTCGCGCCGAAGGTTATCAAGTCCTGTTCGGCGACGTCGCTCGCCGCCAGCTGGTGCAGAAGCTGCGGGTCGGTCAGGCCGATGCTTTGGTATTGACGATGGACGACCCGGTACTGATCGTCCGGCTGGTGAAGCGCATGCGCGACGAGCATGCCGATTTGCCGATCATCGCCCGTGCCCGCGACACCGTCCATGCGGCGCGGCTCTACCGGGCGGGGGTCACCGATGCCGTGCCCGAAGCGCTCGAAGCCTCGCTGCAGCTGTCGGAAGCGGTGCTGGTCGATATCGGGCTGGCGATGGGGCCGGTGATCGCCTCGATCCACGAGAAGCGCAGCGAGCTGCGCGGCGAGATCATGAAGCAGGGTGAACTCGACAAAGAACCGAACCTCGG
>DAIPLM010000205.1:0-3221 GCA_036769205.1 Sphingomicrobium sp. | reverse complement strand
AAGCAGGTTCTCAAGGACACTGAAGTCCTTATCGACTGAGCCGCAGGCTCAGCGCATCCGCGCCGCCCGCCGCATCATTGCGCGTGGCAGCAGGCGGTGGGCCTGGGCGATCATTTTGTTCGACATGCCGGGGACGACAACCGCCTGGTTGCGCTCGAGGGCACGCAATCCTGCCGCGACCACCGAGGCGGCATCGGCCGACAACTTCGCCAAACGTCCTTTTGGGTCGAAGCCGGACACTGACCGGAACTCGGTCCTCGTCGGTCCCGGGCACAAGCAGGAGACCTTGACGCCATGGCGGTTGACCTCGTCGTGCAGCGCCTCGCTAAATGACAGAACGAAGGCCTTGGTCGCGAAATAGACCGCCATGCCTGGGCCGGGCTGGAAGGCGGCGGTCGATGCAACATTGAGGATGCCGCCGGCCTTGCGCGTCATCATGCCGGGCAAAACGGCATGCGCCAGCTCGGCCAGCGCCCCGCAATTGAGGTCGATCATCTCCCGTTGCCGGTCGCCGTCGAGCTCGGCGAACTGGCCGGCCAGCCCGAAACCGGCATTATTGACCAGCAGCTCGACCGTATCTCCATGCTGCTCGAGATCGGCCATCAGCCGCGCGGCGGCGCCCGGCTCACTCAAGTCCATCGCCACCGCCCGGGCATTGCCCAGCGCCGCCGCCAGTTCGTCGAGCCGCTCCCGCCGCCGCGCCACCAACACCAGCCTCTCGCCCTTGGCCGCCAACTGCTGCGCGAACTCGGCGCCGAGACCGGCCGAGGCGCCGGTGACCAGCGCCACGGCCGCCATCAGGCGACGGTCGCCTTGAGGATCTTGCCGGGGTTGGCCGGCGGCTCGCCGACCGGCAAGGCGTCGACATAGTCCATGCCGCTCTCGACCTGGCCCCAGACGGTGTATTGCTTGTCGAGGAAGCGGGCATCGTCGAAGCAGATGAAGAACTGACTGTTGGCGCTGTCGGGATTGTTGGTGCGCGCCATCGAACAGGTGCCGCGGACGTGCGGCTCGCCGTTGAACTCGGCCTTGAGGTCGGGCAAGTCGCTGCCGCCGCTGCCGCGCCCGGTCGGATCGCCGCCCTGGGCCATGAAGCCGGGGATGACTCGGTGGAAGACCACCCCGTCGTAGAAGCCGTCGCGGGCGAGGCCGGCGATGCGCTCGACATGGCCGGGGGCGACATCGGGCCGCAGCTTGATGACGACGTCGCCGCCGGTCGAAAGCGTCAGGGTCAGGGTCTCGGCGTCGGCCATCGTTGGTCTCCAAAGGGCAGGATTGCCGCGCTTTAGGCGGGCGCGCCGGGTTGCGCCAGAGCCGGCGGAGCCATAGGAGGACGCACGCGTCATTTCCCCGGGGGACCAGCCATGAGCGAGAGCGAGCCAGTCTCCGCCGCCCCCGACGCCGCCATCATGGACGACGAGGACCGGCTGCGGCCCGAGTTCGTCGAACGCGTGCTCGACGCCGTCGACGCCGGCGACAACGAGACCGCGCGGGCCCTGGTCGAGCCGCTGCACCCGGCCGACATCGCCGATCTGATCGAGCTCGCCGCCCGCGACGAGCGCGACGGGCTGGTCAAGGCGCTCGCCGGGATCGTCGACGCCGACGTCTACGCCGAATTGAACGAGCACGTCCGCGAGACCCTGATTGACGAAATGGCGCCCGAGCAGGTCGCCGACCTCGCCGGCCAGCTCGACACCGACGACGCAGTCGCCATCATCGAAGACCTCGACCACGCCGAGCAGCAGGCGGTGCTCGAGCGGATGGAGCCCGACGACCGCGCCGCTGTCGAGGAAGCGCTCACTTACCCCGAGGAAACCGCCGGCCGCCTGATGCAGCGCGACCTGATTGCGGTGCCGGAGCATTGGAAGGTCGGCCAGCTGATCGACTACATGCGCTCGACCGACGAGCTGGCGACCGATTTCTGGGAAGTGTTCGTCGTCTCCGCCGACCACCACCCGGTCGGCACCTGCAAGTTGTCGACCATCATGCGCACCCCGCGCACCGCCATGGTCCGCGACATCATGGTCGAGGACCAGACCCTGATCCCGGTCGACATGGACCAGGAGGAAGTGGCGCTGCGCTTCCAGAAATACGCGCTCATCTCCGCCGCCGTGGTCGATGGCAGCGGGCGGCTGGTCGGCATGATCACCGTCGATGACGTCGTCCATATCATCCAGGAGGAAGCCGGCGAGGACGTGCTGCTGCTGTCCGGCGCCGGAGAAGGCGACATCAACGAGCCGATTGTCGACACCTACAAATCGCGCGTGCGCTGGCTGGCGGCGAACCTGATGACCGCGCTGGTCGCCGCCACCGTCATCCGCTTCTTCGAGCATTCGATCGAGCGGCTGGCGATCCTCGCCGTGCTGATGCCGATCGTCGCCGGGGTCGGCGGCAATGCCGGCACCCAGACCTTGGCGGTCACGGTCCGCGCCATCGCCACCAACCAGCTGACCGGCTCCAACCGCTGGCGCGCCGTCGGCCGCGAGCTGAGGGTGGCGATCCTGAACGGGCTGACCATCGCCGTGCTGGTCGGGTTCGGGGTGGTGGTCATCCTCGGCAGCCCGCAACTGGGCGCGGTCATCGCCGCCGCCATGCTGTTCAACATCATCGTCGCCGGATTGGCCGGCGTGCTGGTGCCGCTGACCCTCGAGCGCGCCGGCACCGACCCGGCGGTGGCCTCGTCGGTTTTCGTCACCATGGTCACCGATTCGGTCGGCTTCCTCGCCTTCCTGGGATTGGCAACGGCGGTTGGGGTGGTTCGTTAGCCTAGCGTTCCTCGGGTGACCACTCTGCCGGTGGAACCTCTCGCCGCGCCAGCCGCTGCGCCAGACCGATTGTGGTGCCGACGGCAATCGCCACGGTCAGGTTGGTGGCGACCGTCAGAATCATCGTCAGGAACAAGAGAAAGCGGTCGGCCGGCCGCGCCCGCAGTCGCTGGCGCCAGCGATGAGGTTCGCTCATCGACCAGGCGGTTACGATCAGCAGCGCCGCCATCGCCGGCATGGCCAGATAGCCGGCTATCGGCGCCGCAATGACGATGAATGCCAGAATGACTAGCGCGTGGACGATTCCGGCCACTGGCGTACGGCCACCGGCGCGAACATTGGCGGCGGTGCGGGCGATGGCGCCGGTTGCCGGCAGGCCGCCGAACAAGGGCGAGGCGATATTGGCCGCGCCCTGCGCCAGCAATTCGGCATTGGAACGATGAGCGCCGCCAATCA
>DAIPLM010000204.1:0-3230 GCA_036769205.1 Sphingomicrobium sp. | reverse complement strand
CCGTTGCGGTCGCCGAAGATGTACGGCTTCATCCGCGGGTTCCAGCGGTGGGTCTGGTGGCCGAAATGCGCTCCGGCCTCGAGCAATTGCTGCATGGTGACGACATTGGTCGCCATAGGTATTTCCTTTCCGGTTCTGCCTCGGTCGGAACCTGTCACCTCGGAAATGATCCGTGGCACCGGTATGGTGGTTCCGCCTGTGGGATGGGCGCGCCCCTAGCCGAAGGCGCTGCCCCACGCAAGCCTGAAGCCCCGCTTGACAAGATAAGAACAAACAGGGAACATAGCACCGTCCACAGCGACCAACGCGCGCCGGTGGCCGGAACGAAACGGGTCGATCCGGGTTGGCGCCAGAACGAAGGAACCGTGCCGATGACCTTTGCCTTTGCCACCCTCGCCTTCCTCGCCGCCGCCTGGTTGGCGATCGTTGTGTTCGCCGGAACCGTCGAGGATTATGGGATGAAGGTTCGCGCCGCTTTGTCCGGCACTCCACCGCAGCCCTGGCCGGCGATCGCGGGCCGGATGAGCCCGCGCTATCTGGCGCGGAGGACGTTCAGGCCGCAGCCGCGCCTGGCTTGGCGCGCCGCCGCTTGACGCGGCCATATGCGGCGACGCTGAACGGGATCAGCGCCAGATAGATCGCCGAGACGATCAGCAGGGTCAGCCACGGTTCGGTCAGCAGAGACGCGACCAGCAGGCCGACCCCGGCCAGCGCCAGCAACCGATACGACCGCCGCACCCTGAGCGAGCCCCAGCTGAAGGTGGCGACGTTGGAAATCATCAGCAGCGCCACGAAAACCATCCACGGCAGCGTGACGATCCACGAGCGGAACCATTCAATGTCGGTGACCAGCCACAGATAAACCGGCACCAGGGCAAGCCCCGCCCCGGCCGGCGCGGGCACGCCGGTCAGGAAGCCGGCGGACTTGTGCGGCTGCTCGTCGGCATCGATCTGCGAATTGAACCGCGCCAGCCTGAGCGCG
Source organism: Sphingomicrobium sp. (assembly GCA_036769205.1). GTDB lineage: Bacteria > Pseudomonadota > Alphaproteobacteria > Sphingomonadales > Sphingomonadaceae > Sphingomicrobium. Next base: position 2,248 of record DAIPLM010000204.1, on the reverse strand, counting down.
CAGCAGACCGCCAGCGCCAGCGCCGCGATCCAGCCGAACCGGGGCGCATATTGCAGCGACCAGAAATAGACGATCAAGGTCGGCGCGACCCCGAAGGCAGTGACGTCCGACAGGGAATCGAGCTCGGCGCCAAAGCGGCTGTTGGCGCGCAGCAGCCGGGCGATGCGGCCGTCCATGCCGTCGAGGATGCCGGCACCGATGACGCAGGCCAGCGCCATTTCCCAGCGCTCGCTGATCGCCATGCGGACCCCGGTCAGGCCGACGCACAGCGCCAGCGCGGTCACCGCGTTGGGGGCGATGGCGCGGAAGGCGATGCCGCCGGCCGGCCGCGCCTCGGTCACTGGCTGACCCCCGCTAGCCCGGGATCGACCCCAAGCACGCCGAGCACCGTCTCGCCGGCGATGGTGCGCTGACCGAGCAGCACCTGCGCGCCGGTCCCGGCTGGCAGATAGACGTCGACCCGGCTGCCGAAGCGAATGAGGCCGATGCGCTCACCGGCACCGACCATGTCGCCTTCGCGGACGAAAGCGAGGATGCGTCGGGCGACGAGGCCGGCGATCTGGGTGAAGCCGATCATCGCCCCATCGTCGCGCTCGACCAGGAAATGCTGGCGCTCATTGTCTTCGCTGGCCTTGTCGAGGTCGGCGTTCAGGAACTTGCCCGGGACATAAACGATCTTGCGGATCCGGCCGGCGATCGGCGAGCGGTTGATGTGGACGTCGAACACGCTCATGAAAATCGAGACGCGGGTGAATTCGCCGGCGAGGCCGCCGTCGCCGGCGAGCTCGGCCGGAGCACCGGTGCGGGTGATCATCGTCACCAGCCCGTCGGCGGGCGCGACGATCAGCTTCGGATCGACTGGCGTCGTCCGCACCGGGTCGCGGAAAAAGGCCGCGGTCCAGACCGTCACCCCGACCAGCAGCCAGCCGGCGAAATGGCTGAGCAGGCTGTAGGTCAATAGGGTCGCGAAGCCGGCGATCAGGACATATTTGCGCCCCTCCGGATGGACCGAGGGGAAGCGCCACTTGACCGCGGTCAGCTGGCTGTCGGGCTTGTCGATGGCAGGCATGGCGCTTCCCTTAGAAGGCCCGGAACGCCCGCACAATGCGCGCGGTTGCCTTGGCCCGGACCGCGCCTTAAGGCCCGCCGCGATCCCAGATGCAGGAACGGACCATGGCCAAGATCAAGGTGAACAACCCGGTCGTCGAGCTCGACGGCGACGAGATGACCCGAATCATCTGGCAATGGATCCGCGAGCGGCTGATCCAGCCCTACCTCGACATCGACCTCAAATATTTCGACCTCAGCATCGAATATCGCGACGCCACCGACGACCAGGTCACGATCGACGCCGCGAACGCGATCAAGGAGCATGGCGTCGGCGTCAAATGCGCGACGATCACCCCCGACGAGGCGCGGGTTGAGGAGTTCGGCCTGAAGAAGATGTGGAAGTCGCCCAACGGCACCATCCGCAACATCCTGAACGGCGTCGTCTTCCGCGAGCCGATCGTCATCGCCAACGTGCCACGGCTGATCCCCGGCTGGACCGACCCCATCGTCGTCGGCCGCCACGCCTTCGCCGACCAGTACAAGGCGACCGATTTCCTCATCCCCGGCAAGGGCAGGCTGACCATGAAATGGACCGGCGAGGACGGCCAGGAAATCGAGCATGAAGTGTTCGAATTCCCCGGCGCCGGCGTCGCCATGGGCATGTACAATCTCGACGACAGCATCCGCGCCTTCGCCCACGCCTGCCTCAACTTCGGGCTCGACCGCGGCTGGCCGGTCTATCTCAGCACCAAGAACACCATCCTCAAGGCCTATGACGGGCGCTTCAAGGATATCTTCCAGGAGGTGTTCGACGCCGAGTTCAAGGACCGTTTCGCCGCCAGGGGCATCGAATATCAGCACCGGCTGATCGACGACATGGTCGCCAGCGCGTTGAAATGGAGCGGCAAGTTCGTCTGGGCCTGCAAGAATTACGACGGCGACGTCCAGTCGGATATGGTCGCCCAGGGCTTCGGCTCGCTGGGCCTGATGACCTCGATCCTGATGACCCCGGACGGCAAGACGGTCGAGGCCGAAGCGGCTCACGGCACCGTCACCCGCCATTACCGCATGCACCAGGCCGGCAAGGCAACTTCGACCAACCCGATCGCCTCGATCTTCGCCTGGACCGGCGGCCTCAAGTACCGCGGCAAGTTCGATGACACGCCAGAGGTAGTTCGGTTCGCCGAAACGCTGGAGA
>DAIPLM010000027.1:0-11692 GCA_036769205.1 Sphingomicrobium sp. | reverse complement strand
TCGCCGACTATCGCGAGCTCGACGAGCGCTTCGACGCCGTCGCCTCGGTCGAGATGGTCGAGGCAGTTGGCCAGGAGTATTGGGACGACTATCTCGCCGCCATCAGTCGCTCACTGAGCTCGGGTGGCCGCGCGGCGCTGCAATTGATCTCGATCGATCCGGCCTTGTTCGACGGCTATGCGGCCAGCCCCGACTTCATCCAGACCTACATCTTCCCCGGCGGCATGCTCATCCACGAACCGCGCTTCGCCGCCATCGCCGGGTCGCATCATCTGAGCTGGGAGGACCGTATCGGTTACGGGCTGCACTATGCCGAAACCCTGAAGCTCTGGCGCCAGCGTTACGAGACTGCCGTCGAGCAGGGCCGGCTGAACGGCTTCGGCGAGGAGTTCCACCGGCTTTGGCGCTACTATCTGATGTATTGCGAAGGCGGCTTTCGCGGCGGCGGCATCGATGTCGCCCAGGTGACGATGGTGAAGGGCTAGACCTCGACCCGCACGCGCTCCCCGGATTGGGCGTCGGTCAGCAACCGCTCGACGATCGCCTTGGCGACCTCCTCTGGCGGCTTGACCGAAGCCGGCTCCTCGCCGGGGAAGGCCAACTGGCGCATCCGGGTGCGGGTGGCGCCCGGGTCGATGACGTGGACTCGGAGGGTGCCGACATGCTCGGTCTCGTCGCTATAAGCGAGCAGCAGGGTCTCGAGCGCCGCCTTGCTGCTGCCATAGGCGCCCCAGAAGGCGCGCGGTTCACGGCCGACCGAGGAGGTGAGGGCGATGACGTCGGCCCGGGCCGCCTGGCGCAGCAACGGGTCGAAGGCGGCGATCAGCGCCTGCGGGGCGAGCAAATTGGTCGCCAGCACCTTCGCATATTCCTTGGCATCAATATGTTCGACGGGTGTCAGCGAGCCGAGCATCGCCGCGTTGAGGACCAGCACATCGAGAGCGTCCCAGCGGCCGGCGACCGCCGCCGCCAGCTTGCCGATGGCGTCGCCGTCGGTGATGTCGAGCGGAGCAATGGTGGCGCTGCCGCCGGCGGCATGGATGCGCTCCTCGACCTCCTCGAGTGCCTTGGCGGTGCGGGCGACGAGGACGACATGGGCGCCGGCCTTGGCGAGCGCCTCGGCGGTGGCGGCGCCGATGCCGCGGCTGGCGCCGGTGACAAGCGCCAGCTTGCCGGCGAGAGGTGTTGATTCGGTCATGGCCGCGCCTCTAGCGCGAGGCGACCAGGGAAAGCGAGCCGTTGTCCCTGGCGCCGGCATCGGTCAGCACCGTCGGATAATCGCCGGTGAAGCAGGCGTCGCAGCGCTGCGGGCTGGCGGGGTCGCGGCGGTCGCCGAGCGCCTGGTAGAGGCCGTCGATGGAGATGAAGGCCAAGCTGTCGGCGTTGATGAAGTCGCGCATCGCCTCGACGTCCATCTGCGCCGCCAGCAGCTTCGCCCGCTCGGGCGTGTCGACGCCGTAAAAGCAACTGTGCCGGGTCGGCGGCGAGGCGACGCGCATGTGCACCTCCTTGGCGCCGGCATCGCGCATCATCTGGACGATCTTCACGCTGGTGGTGCCGCGGACGATGCTGTCGTCGATGAGGACGATGCGCTTGCCGGCGATCAGCATCGCGTTGGCGTTGTGCTTCAATTTGACGCCGAGGTGGCGGACGTCCTGGCTCGGCTGGATGAAGGTCCGTCCGACATAGTGCGAGCGGATGATTCCGAGCTCGAACGGAATGCCCGAAGCTTGCGAAAAGCCGAGCGCCGCCGGCACGCCGCTGTCGGGCACCGGGACGACATAATCGGCCTCGACCGGCGCCTCGCGCGCCAGCACGGCGCCAATGTTCTTGCGCACTTCATAGACCGACGAACCCTCGATGATGCTGTCGGGCCGCGAGAAATAGACATGCTCGAAGATGCAGGGGCGGGGGCTCGCCTTGGCGAACGGCCGGAACGAGCGCAGGCCATCATGATTGACGACGATGACCTCGCCAGGCTCGACCTCGCGGACGAACTTGGCGCCGATGACGTCGAGGGCGACGCTTTCGGAGGCGAAGATGGTCGAATGGCCGAGTCGGCCCATGACCAAGGGCCGGATACCGAGCGGGTCGCGGCAGGCGACGAGGCCCTCTTCGGTGAGGACGACCAGCGAGTAAGCGCCTTCGACCTGCTTGAGCGCGTCGATGAACCGGTCCAGCGGCGCCGCTTGCTGCGAGGTCGCGACCAGATGGATGACGACCTCGAGGTCGCTGGTCGACTGGAAGATGGCGCCGCGCCGGCTGAGGGTCCGTCTCAGCTTCATCGCATTGGAAAGGTTGCCGTTCTGGGCGATGGCGAAGCCGCCGTCGTTCAATTCGGCGAAAAGTGGCTGGGCGTTGCGGATGCCGGCGCCGCCGGCGGTCGAATAGCGGACGTGGCCGATGGCCACCTGGCCCGGCAGCCGGGAGATCACCTGGTCATTGTCGAAATTGCCGGCGACCTGGCCAAGCGCGCGGTGCGAATGGAAATGCTTGCCGTCGAAGCTGGTGATGCCGGCAGCCTCCTGGCCGCGATGCTGCAAGGCATGCAGCCCGAGCGCGACGAAGCTGGCCGCGTCCTCGGCACCCCAGATGCCGAAAATGCCGCATTCTTCCTTGAGCTTGTCGTCGTCGAACGGATTGGTGGTCAGCATCTCTCGCCCCGAATCCCCAGCCTGGCGGTCATATAGGGAAGGCGGCGGCGTTTGTCCCCTTTCGCCTGACCCTAAGCTGAAGCAATGTGCGGGCCATGCGCATAATCTTCACTGTTTTGTTGCTCACCGCTTGCTCGCCCGATGCCGCCGAGGCGCCGGCCGAACATCTGCTCTACGCCGGCGAAAGCCGCGACCGACTGTGTGTCGCCGGCCAGCGCGGCGGTCTGATCATCTATGGCGCCGGCGACACCAATTGCTCGGCGCGCGGCCATGTCGACCGCTCAGGCGACCGGCTAACTCTGATTCCCGATGGCGATCCCGATTGCCGGATCGAAGCGACCCTGGCCGGCGACACGCTCCGCCTCGGCGCCCGCTCGCCTTCCTGCGCATATTATTGCGGGCCAGGCGCGGACTTTGCCGACAAGGCGCTGGCGAAGGACGCCGCCGCCTCGCCGGCCAAGGATTTCGCCGGCGAGCCCTTATGTTGACGCCATCGGCTGGTCCGATAGGGATACTGACATTCTAGAAAGTAAGGACGCCCGATGCCTTCCTACACCGCCCCGGTCCGCGACACCCAATATTTGATCGATCATGTCGTCGGACTGCAGAACCATTCCAATTTGCCGGGCTTCGCCGACGCCACCCCGGACATGGTCGAAGCGATCCTGGCCGAGGGCGCGCGCTTCTGCGAGGAGGTGCTGCAGCCGCTGAACCGGGTCGGCGACGAGGCCGGCTGCGTCCGCCACGACGACGGCTCGGTGACCACCCCGCCAGGGTTCAAGGAAGCCTGGGACCAGTTCGTCGCCAACGGCTGGACCACCCTCTCATCCCCCCAGGAGTTCGGCGGGCAGGGGCTGCCGCACGTCATCTCCACCGCCATCACTGAATATCTGTGCTCGGCCAATCACAGCTTCGAAATGTACAATGGCCTGACCCAGGGCGTCATCGCGGCGATGCTGATCAAGGGCTCGGACGAGCAGAAGGCGACCTATTTGCCCAACATGGTCGCCGGCAAATGGACCGGGACGATGAACCTGACGGAGCCGCATTGCGGCACCGACCTCGGGCTCCTCAAGACTCGCGCCGATCCGCAGGGCGACGGCACCTACAAGATCAGCGGCACCAAGATCTTCATTTCCTCGGGCGAACATGACCTGGCCGAGAACATCATCCATCTGGTGCTCGCCAAAATCGCCGGCGCCCCCGACAACGTCAAAGGCATCTCACTGTTCATCGTGCCAAAGTTCCTGGTCAACGACGATGGCTCGCTCGGCGAGCGCAACGCCGTCAGCTGCGGCTCGATCGAGCACAAGATGGGTATCCACGGCAATTCGACCTGCCTGCTCAATTACGACGGCGCCACCGGCTTTCTGATCGGCGAGGCGGAGAAGGGTTTGCAGGCGATGTTCATCATGATGAACGCCGCCCGGCTCGGCGTCGGCCTGCAGGGCCTGGCCCAGGGCGAGGTCGCCTATCAAAACGCGGTCGCCTACGCCAAGGACCGCCGCCAGGGCCGGGCGCTCAAGCCGGAGGACCGCGACCCCAGCGCCAGGGCCGACAGTCTGTTCGTCCACCCCGACGTCCGCCGCATGCTGATGGAGGCAAAGGCGTTCAACGAGGCGGCACGCGCCTTGATTTTGTGGGGCGCGTTGCAGGTCGATTTATCGCGCAAGGCACCCGACGAGGCCGACCGCCAGACCGCCGAGGACCTGGTGTCGCTGCTGACCCCGGTCATCAAGGGCTATCTGACCGACAAGGGCTTCGAGGCCGCGGTCAACGCCCAGCAGGTGTTCGGCGGGCATGGCTACATCCGCGAATGGGGGATGGAGCAGTTCGTCCGCGATGCCCGCATCGCCCAGATCTATGAAGGCACCAACGGCATCCAGGCGATGGATCTGGTTGGCCGCAAGCTCGCCAAGGACGGCGGCCGCGCCGTGCGATTGTTCTTCGACACGGTGTCGCGCGACATCGCCGACGCGCGGGCCGCCGGCGACCCGGCCGGGCTCGCCGGCCCGCTCGAGGCCGCCCTCGGTCAGCTGCAGGCGGCGACCATGTGGCTCGCCCAGAACGGCATGGCCGACCCCGACAATGCCGGGGCGGGCGCCTATCCCTACATGCAGCTGATGGGCCTGGTCGCGTTGGGCTGGATGTGGCTGAAGATGGCGGTCGCCTCCGACCGGTTGAAGGACGAGCCGGCCGAGGACCGCGCCTTCCACGAGACCAAGCTGGCGACGGCGCGCTTCTACGCCGCGCGGGAGCTGGTCGGCGCCGAGGCACTGCGCCGCAAGGTCGAGGCGGGCGCGGCGAGCGTCATGGAGTTGCCCGTCGAGGCGTTTTAATTCTCGCCGACTGCTTTCCCGACGTACCAGGGCTTGAGCATCGCCCCGTCGTTCTGTTTTTCGCGCTTTACCGCCAGTCGGGTGAGGTCGAACGGCTCGCTGAACTGCATTCCGAAGCGACTCGCCTGGGCCCAGCGGACGGTGCCCGTCACCGGGCCGACGCCGACGATGTCGAGCGTCATTTGGGTGCCCGGCGCGATCGGGTGCTCGCATTCGACCAGCGCCCCCATCGCCGAGATGTTGCGCAGCCGGATTTCCTCCGGACGGCCATTGATGGCGGTGATCGCGCGCCGCATCAGCATTTGCCGCGGCTCGCGGGTGCAGGCGTAGCCGTCGGCTTCGACGGTCGCGCTCGAGGCATATTCCAGCGCCGCGGCGGCGTCGCCGGGGCGGCCGAAAATGAAGCCCTGAACCTGGCTGACGCCGAGCTCGCGGATCATTTGCAGATCGTCGTGCGTCTCGACGCCCTCGGCGGTGGTGTCCATGCCGAGGCTGTCGGCGAGGCTGACGATGGCGCGGATGATGGCGGCGTTGCGGCTGCCCGGGGCGGCGGCGCCGCGGACGAAGCTCTGGTCGATCTTGATCTTGTCGAACGGCGCTTTCTTCAAATAGCCGAGCGAGGAATAGCCGGTGCCGAAATCGTCGAGCGCCAGCCGCACGCCGAGCGCCTTCAAATTGGCGAAGGTCTCGTCGGTGGCGTTGCTGTCGGCGAGGAACACCCCTTCCGTGATTTCCAGCTCGAGCCGCTCGGCGCGGAACTTGTGCTCGTTGAGCGCGGCCGAGACTGTTTCGACGATCGCCGGATTGTTGAACTGGATCGGCGACAAATTGACCGCGATGCGGACCGCGTCCGGCCAGCTGGTAGCGTCCTTGATCGCGGTACGCAGGACAAAGGTGCCGATCTTCTCGATCATCCCGCATTCCTCGGCCAGCGGGATGAACTTGTCGGGACCGATCGGACCGCGCGCCGGATGGTTCCAGCGCAGCAGCGCCTCGAAGCCGCAAATGTCCTCGCCGGTGGTGCGGACGATCGGTTGGTAGGCAACCCACAATTCGCCGCGGTCGAGCGCCTGGCGCAAGTCGTTCTCGAGCACCTGGCGATCCGAGGCCTCCGAGTGCATCGACTGTTCGTAGAAGCAATGCTTGCCGCGGCCGGCGGCTTTGGCGGCATAGAGCGCCAGGTCGGCGTTGCGGATCATGGCGTCGGCGCAGGCGCGGCCAGGATCGCCGATGGCGATCCCGACCGAGGCGCCGATGGTCACCTTGTTGCCCTCGATCGTGTAGGGGCGCGAGACTTGCTCGATCAGCGTCTTGGCAAGCGATTCCAGGAGGCCCGCCTCGACGATGCCCGGCAGCACCGCCTTGAACTCGTCGCCGCCGAGCCGTCCGACCTGGCCATGATTGCCCATCACCGACTTCAGGCGGTCGGCGACCTGGCGCAGCAAGGCGTCGCCGACCGGGTGACCGAGGGTGTCGTTGACGTTCTTGAAGCGGTCGAGGTCGATCAGGAACAGAGCGCAGCCCTTTTGCCGGCGCGAGGCGTTGCGCAGGGCTTCGTCCAGCGTCTGCCGCATCATCGCCCGGTTGGGCAGCCCAGTCAGCGAGTCGAAGCGCGCCAGCCGGCTGATTTCCTGCTCGGTGCGGCGCTGTTCCGTCAGATCGGTGCCGATGCCGCGGAAGCCCATGAAGCGGCCCTGATCGTCGAAGATCGGGTTGCCCGACAAGGACCAGTGGACATCCTCGTTGGTGGCGGCGCGGACGACGACGTCGGCGAACGGAAAGCGCGCCGACAGATGGAAGCCAAGCGTCTTATGCTCTTCATCGCCGCTGCCCTGGCTGGTGTCGACCGACAGCAGATCGGTGAACTGGCGCCCGAGCAGCTCCTCGCGGCTGCAATGGAAATCCTCGGCCAGCTGCTGCGAGACATAGGACAAGGTGCCAAGGTGATTGGTTTCCCAGAACCAGCCGCGGCCCGAGCCTTCGAATTCGGAGACGAAATGAAGCGCCTTGCGGGCCTCTTCTTCCAGGCCGCGCCGATGGCGGGCGCCGGCCATCATCGTTCGCGCGCTGGCAATGCTGTAGCCGACGATCGCCACCGCCATCAGCAGCAGCGAGCCGGTCAGCAGCCAATCGCCGGCGAACAGAGCGGCGGCGCCGATGACGACGATGGCATTGGCGATCGTCCCCGCAGGCGAATGCAGCGCGACCATGGTCGTCATCGCCAGCCCGACGCCAAGCGCCATGTTGGCGACCTGGCCGGAGCCTGGCGCCGTCCCCTGGGCGATGGCGGTGAACGCCATCCACAACAAGCCGCAAGCGCCAAGCGCCACGCAGATGGCGCGGGTGACGTGATGCGGCGGCAGGTTGGCAATGGCGCGGGCGCGCATCAGCAGCGCCAAGGCGCCGTCGCCGACCAAGAGCAACGCCAGCAGGATGATCGGCAGGATCATCGGGCCGATCGAATATTGGATCAGGCCATGGGCGATGACGCCGGCGCCGAAGATGGCATGGCCGGCCGCCATTAGCATCGGCGCATGGTTGAACATCGCCACTCGCTTTTCGGCGAGCGCCATTTCTTCGGGATCGAACACCCGCTTGAGATCGAAACTGACGAGGTCGAACATCGACATCCGGCCTTCGTCGGCCGGTTTCGATTTGCCTGCCCCCGTGAACTGAGTCCTACGCATGACCGCATCATGCGCGCACAGGAGTTAACAGCCGGTCAAACGGATGCGGTTAGGACCGGATTAGTGATGAATTTTTGTCCGGATTGGAGCGACCTAGCGTTCCTCGGGCAAAAAGTCGGGGACCGAGAGGTAGCGCTCGCCGGTGTCGTAGTTGAAGGTCAGCACCCGCGGCCGCTCGCCCAGCTCGGGCAGCTTCATCGCCACCGCAGCCAGCGCCGCGCCGGAGGAAATGCCGATCAGCATGCCTTCCTCGCGCGCCGCCCGCCGCGCCATGTCCTTGGCGGCCTCGGCATCGACATCGATGATCCCGTCGAGGATGTCGGTGTCGAGGATCGACGGCACGAAATTGGCGCCGAGGCCCTGGATCGGGTGCGGGCCGGGCTTGCCGCCGCTGAGGATGGCCGACAGCGCCGGCTCGACCGCGAACACCTTGAAATCGGGCCATTCCTTCTTGAGCACTTGGGCCAGAGCGGTGATATGGCCGCCGGTGCCGACGCCGGTGATCAGGGCATCGAGCGGGGCGTCGCGGAAATCGGCGAGCACTTCCTGCGCGGTGGTGCGGGCGTGAACCTCGACGTTCGCGGGGTTGTCGAACTGTTGCGGCATCCAGCTGCCTTCGACCTCGCCGAGCATCGCCCGGGCGCGATCGACGGCGCCGCTCATGCCCAATGCGCGGTCGGTCAGCTCGAACTGGGCGCCGAAGGCCAGCATCAGCCGTCGGCGCTCGACCGACATGCTGTCGGGCATGACCAGGATCAATTTATAGCCCTTGACCGCCGCCACCATCGCCAGGCCGATGCCGGTGTTGCCGCTGGTCGGCTCGATGATGGTGCCGCCGGGCTTCAATTTGCCGGAGCGTTCGGCATCCTCGATCATCGCCAAGGCGATGCGGTCCTTGATCGAAGCGGCCGGGTTCGACCGTTCCGACTTGACCCAAACTTCGGCCTTGTCGCCGAACAGCCGGTTGATGCGGATGTGCGGCGTGTTGCCGATGGTCTCGAGGATATTGGTGGCCTTCATGGCGGGCTTATCTCCTGACAAGGTGCGGGGGGCGGCGTCCTTATATGGGTGCGGCGGCGGCGATTGAAGAGTCAGGCGCCGCCGGCGATCACCGCATCCTGCGGCGGCGGCTCGTCGGGCGGTTCGAAGGTGCGGGCGCGGCGAAGCTCGGGGAACCAGCGCGCCCAGGCCAGAGTGACAAGGATGGCGGCGATGCCGCCGGCGACGGTGGCGGCGACCGGCCCGATCAACGCGGCGGTGAACCCGCTCCGTGTCTCGCCGAGTTCGTTGGAGGCGGAAATGGCGAGGGTCGAGGCGGCGCTGACCCGGCCGCGCATGGCATCCGGGGTGTGCAGCTGGATCAGCGACTGGCGAATATAGACCGAGAACATGTCGGCGCCGCCGAGCAAGACCAGCATCGCCAGCGACAGCATATAGGAGGTGGAAATCCCGAAGATCGCCGTCGCCGCGCCGAAGACGACGACTGCCGACAGCATCTTGACGCCAACGTTGCTGTCGATCGGCCGGAAGGAGAAAACGATTGCCGTAAGGGTGGCGCCAATCGCCGGCGCGGCGCGCAGCGGGCCGAGGCCCTGCGCGCCGACCTCGAGGATATCGCGCGCATAGAGCGGCAGCATCGCCGTCACCCCGCCCAGCAGCACCGCGAACAAATCGAGCGTGATCGCGCCCAGCACCAGGCGGTTGCGGCGGACATATCGTAGGCCTTCAACCATCCGCGCGATCGGCTTGCCGGGCTCGATCGCTGGCCGCGGCACCGGGCCGATCAGGAACAGGCAAATCGCGGAAAATCCGAACAAGGCGGCGCTGAAGCCATAGGAGTAATGCGGGACGACATCGTACAGCAGCCCGCCGATGGCCGGGCCGACAATGGCTCCGGCTTGCCACCCCATCGAACTGAGTGCGATGGCGCTGGGCAATATGTCACGGGGCACGAGGTTCGGCGCCAGCGCGCCGAGCGCCGGCCCGGCGAACGCTCGCGCCACGCCGAGGAGCGCCGCCACGCCGAACAGGATCGGCAAGGTCACGTGCCCGCTCCAGGTCGCCCAGAACAGGATAAGCGCGCAGAGCATTTCGAGGAGGATCACCGCCCGCGCTACATGCCGGCGATCGAGCCGGTCGGCGACCCAGCCGCTGATCGGCGTCAAAGCGAACAAGGGTACGAACTGAACGAGGCCGATCAGCCCGAGCTGGAAGGCGGCGTCGTCGACGTCCCGGGTCTGGCGGGCGATGTCATAGACTTGCCAGCCGATGACGATGACCATCGCCATCTGGGCGACCGTCGTCGCCAGCCGCGCCAGCCAGAAGGCGCGGAAGTTCGCGATCCGCAGCGGTTCGGGGATCGACACCATCGTCCCGGCGCCTAGCCGCCGCCTTGCCGCTCGACAAGCTGGCGCGCCTCGCTAGGTTCGCTGGCTTCCGGATGGAGGAGCGAAGCATGAAGCGTCCGTATCTGATGGCCTCGGCGATGATCGTGGCTTTGGCGATGACAGGCTGCCGCGCCGCCGACGCGCCAGGCAACGGCGCCGCGGCCCAGACCAGCGTCGAAGCGGGCGATTGGCCCGGTTTCGTCAACCAGTTCATCGAGGCCAGCTTCCGCGCCAACCCCGGCTTCGCGGTCGCCCAGGGCCGCCATGAGTTCGACGGCCAAATTCTCGATCTGTCGGAAGCCGCCATTGCCGGCGAAGTGGATCGCCTGAAAAAGTCGATCACGGATGCCGAGGGTTTCACCGACGACAAGCTGAGCAAGGAGCAGAGATTCGAGCGCGATTATCTGATCGCCGTCGCCAAGGGGCAGTTGTTCTGGATCGACCCGACGGGAGCAGACCAGCTGCACACCAACCCGGCCGCTTATCTGAGCGTCCTCGACCCGTCGGTGTACATCACCGTGCCTTATGCCGCCAAAGATGTGCGGCTGCGGTCCTACATCAAGTTCCTGCAGAACATTCCGCGCGCCGCCGGGCAGATGCGCGCCAACATCAGGACGCCGATGGCGACTAGCTTCGTCGACTATGCCAAGTCGGCCTTCGGCGGTTTCGTCGAATATTATCCGGGCGACGGCATGGCCGCCTGGAAGGGCGTCGGGACCGAGCAGGACCAGCAGGCGCTAAAGGTCGCGACCGACAATGCGGTCAAGGCGATGAAAGAGACGGTCGCCTGGGTCGAAAACCAGCGGGCCGCTTCCAAGCCCAGCTTCGCGCTCGGCCGCGACAAGTTCCAGCGGATGCTGGCCGACACCGAAATGGTGACCGTACCGGTCGAGCAATTGGAGAAGATCGGCCGGGCCGACCTCGCCGCCAACCAGAAATTGTTGCGGGAAGCCTGCTCGCGCTATGCGCCGGGCGCCGACATTCCGGCCTGCATGGCCAAGATGAACGCCGACAAGCCCGAGGGCGGGCCGGTCGCCGGCGCCCGCGCCCAGCTGGCCGGGCTCAAGCGGTTCATCATCGAGCACGACATCGTCACCATCCCCGGCCCGGAGGAAGCGAAGGTCGAGGAATCGCCGCCCTACAACCGCCAGAACAGCGCCTACATCAACATCCCCGGGCCGTATGAAAAAGGCCTGCCGTCGGTCTATTACATCTCGCCGCCCGACCCGAGCTGGTCGAAGGAAGCGCAGGCGGCGTACATCCCTGGCAAGGCGGACCTGCTGTTCACGTCCGTGCATGAGGTGTGGCCGGGCCACTTCCTCAACTTCCTCCACGCCAACCGCTCGAAGAACATGTTCGGCCGGGTGTTCGTTGGCTACGCCTTCGCCGAGGGCTGGGCGCATTATGCCGAGGAGATGATGCGCGTCGCCGGCCTCAACGGCGGCGACGACGAGACGATGGTCGGCCAGCTGTCGAATGCCCTGCTGCGCGACTGCCGCTTCATCTCGGCGATCGGCATGCATACCGGCTCGATGACCCAACAGCAGAGCTTCGACCTGTTTCGCAACCAATGCTACCAGGACGAGGGCAATGCCCGGCAGCAGGCTGCGCGCGGCACCTACGAC
>DAIPLM010000203.1:0-3243 GCA_036769205.1 Sphingomicrobium sp. | reverse complement strand
CCTGTCGGCGCTGGGGCCCAAGCTCGGGCCGATGCTGTGGATGCTGGCCGCGCGCCGCCAGTTCGACCGCGACGACATCGCCGCCTTTTTGAAGCTGCTGCCGGCAAGGCTCGACGGCATCGCGCTCCGCCATGCCATCGAGCCTCGGCACGACAGCTTCCGCGATGAAGGCTTCTACAATCTGTGCCGCGAGCACGACGTCGCCATCGTCGTCGGCGACGACGACGACTTTCCGACCATCGACGCCGACACCGCCAGCTTCGCTTATGCCCGGCTGCAGCGCATGCGCCCCGAGGTTCCGACCGGCTATGACGATGCCGCGCTCGACCGCTTCGCGGCCAAGGCGCGCAGCTGGAAAAAGGGCGGCCGCGATTCCTTTCTGTTCATGATCAACGGCGCCAAGGAGCGGGCGCCCGCCGCCGCGCTGGCGTTGCAGGAGCGGCTTCGCTAATCGCTTGGGGGATGCGCAGCCAAGTCCAGCCGATCCGCCTGACCCTGATCGCCCCCAACGGCCGCATGGGCCAAGCCATCGCGGAGGCGGCGGCAGAGGACGGCGGCTTCGCCATCGACCCCGACCATGGCGACGTCATCGTCGATTTCTCGGCGCCCGCTGCCCTTCAGGCCAGCCTCGACCGCGCGGTCGGCGCCGGCGTGCCGATCCTCATTGGCACCACCGGGCTCGACGATCCGGCGGCCAGGCGCATCGAGGAGGCCGCGCAAACGATCGCCGTTTTGCGCGCCGCCAACACCTCGCTCGGCATCGCCGTATTGTCCGACCTGGTGGAGCGGGCCGCCGCCATGCTCGGCGACGATTGGGACATCGAGATCGTCGAGATGCACCACCGGATGAAGGCCGACGCGCCATCGGGCACGGCGCTGGCGCTGGGCGAAGCGGCGGCGCGCGGCCGCGGCGGCAAGCCCAAGGAGGAGCGCTTCCGGCTCGGCACCGGCCTCACCCGCGAGCCCGGCGCGATCGGCTTCGCGGCATTGCGCGGCGGCACCGTCCCGGGCGACCATGACGTGGTCTTCGCCGGCTCCGACGAGCGCGTCATCCTCTCCCACCGCGCCGAGAGCCGGATGATCTTCGCCCGCGGCGCGCTTGCCGCCGCCCGCTTCCTACACGGGAAATCAGCAGGGCTTTACACCATGCGGGACGTGATCGGTTCGGCGTGAAGAAGGCGGACGTTTTCGAATTCTTCCGCCGCCTCGCCGAGCTCAACCCCGAGCCGGAGACCGAGCTCGAATATCGCGATCCCTACACGCTGCTGGTCGCGGTCGCTCTGTCGGCCCAGGCAACCGACGTCTCGGTCAATCTCGCCACCCGCAAGCTGTTCAAGTTCGCCGACACCCCGGCGAAAATGGTCGCGCTCGGCGAAGAGGCGCTCAAGGAGCACATCAAGACCATCGGGCTGTTCAACACCAAGGCGAAAAACGTCATCGCCTTGTCGCGGAAGCTGCTCGACGATTTTGGCGGCGCGGTGCCACGAGACCGCGATGCGCTCGAAACCTTGCCCGGCGTCGGCCGCAAGACCGCCAATGTCGTGCTCAACACGGCCTTCGGCCAGGAGACGTTCGCGGTCGACACCCACATCTTCCGCGTCTGCAACCGCACCGGTTTGGCGCCCGGCAAGACGCCGCTAGCAGTGGAGCTTGGGCTGGAGAAGGTCGTGCCCGCCCCGTTCCGACAAGGCGCGCATCATTGGCTGATCCTGCACGGCCGCTACATCTGCAAGGCACGGACGCCGGAATGCTGGCGCTGCCCGGTCGTCGGTTTGTGCGCTTACCGGCCGAAAACGCCGCCGCGGGCTAGCGCCAAATCCGCTCGAACCGCGATCCCAGCCCGGTAAGCAATTCATATTGCGACATGCCGCTGCGCTCGGCGGCGGTGGGCAGGTCATAATCCACCTCGACCCAGTCGCCCTCGCAAACCTGGGCCCCGTCGCAGCCGAAGATCAGCAAATCCATCGACACGCGGCCGAGCAGCGGCAAGATCGTATCGCCCACCCGTGCCGTCCCCTTATTGGAAAAACCGCGAAAATAGCCGTCGGCGTAACCGATGTTGACGACCACCGCCTCCAGGTCGCGGTCGGCGGTGAAGGTCGCGCCATAGCCGCAGCTTTCGCCCGCCATCACCCGTCGCTGCTGGACGACCTGCGCCTCGACATGCGCGACCTGCAGGATGTGGCCCGCCGCCTCAGCGCGCGGAATACCGCCGTAAAGCGCCAGGCCTGGGCGGACGAGGTCGAAGCTGTAGTCGGCGCCAAGGCAGATGCCGGCCGAATTGGCGAGGCTATAGCGTTCCGCTGGAATCGCGGTCGCCGCCTCTTGAAAGCGCTGCAATTGCCGGGCGTTCAATGCATGATCCTCGTCGGCGCAGGCGAGGTGGCTGTGCAAAGTGTCGATGACCAAGCCGTCGAGGCAGCCGGCCTCCTCCGCCCTCAGCCCCAACCGGTTCATGCCGGTGTCGATCATCACGTCGCAAGGCCGGCTGCCGCCGATCTGTTTCCATCGCGCCACTTGTTCGGGCGAGTTCAGCACCGGCCGCGCCGCGCCGATGCGGTCGTCCGGTCCCGGCCCGTGCAACACTGCCAGCGAAACACCGTCCGGGACCGGCCCGAGTTCCTCGGCCTCCCACCAGGTCGAGACGAAGAAGTCGCGGCAGCCGGCTTCGAGCAGCGCCGCGAACGTCCCGTCCGCACCGAGGCCATAGCCGTCGGCCTTGATCGCCGCCCCCGCCGCCGTGCCAGCCCGCGCCGCCAGCCAGCGCCAATTGGCCTGGAGCGCGGCACGGTCGATGGTCAGGCGAAGCGGCTGGTGCACGCCCACGCGCCTAGCCAGCGCGGCGGGCGCCGTCGAGCGCGGCTTTCTCGGAAGCGCTCATAAAGCTTCCCCCGGAAGCTTTTTCGCTGCTTCCTCCCAGTTACGCCCGTCGAAGCCTTCGACCTTGAGCGGCACCGACTCGTCGAAGCAGTTGGCGTTGAGGCTCCAGCAATCGGGATGGCTGCGCGGCTGGTAGAAGCTCTTGATGCCGCAGACCTTGCAGAACAAATGCTCGGCGGCGCCGGTGCCGAAGCGGTAGCTGGTCAAGGCGTCGCCGCCGGCCAGCAGCTCGAACCGCTCGTGCGGCACGACGACGTGCAGGAAGCCGGTCATCGAGCAGACCGTGCAATTGCAATCGAGCGCCGGCACCGGCGGCTCGGGCAGGTCCGCCGAAAACCGCACCGCCCCGCAATGACAGCCGCC
>DAIPLM010000202.1:0-3244 GCA_036769205.1 Sphingomicrobium sp. | reverse complement strand
CGATCGGCGCCGCGAACATCGACAGCATGCCGGATAGCTCGACATGGACGCGGGCCTGCGCTTCTTCGACCGTGATCGAGGCGTCGACCGTCTGGCCGAGCGCGCTGATGCCGAGGTCGAGGCGGTCGCCGACCCAGTTAGAGGTGACCGCGGCGCCGCCCGGGATGTGGCTTTGCAGCGAGCCGATGTTGGCGGCGATTCGGCGACGGGCCTCCTCGCGGCCAAGCTTGTGGGGGACGGAGACATCGATCGGTTGGGCCATGCCCAAGACCTGCGTCACGCCATGCGGTTTTGCAAGCGGATGCGTCCTGATAGGGTCGGCGGCGATGCGCGCGCTGCTCGCCCTGCTGTTGTTGTTCCTGGCCGCGCCGGCGAGCGCCCAGGCGTTCGACCCCGCCGCCGACTATGTGACCGCGGGGCAGGACGAGCCCGGCTATCGCGCCTGGGTGGCGGCGAGCCCGTGGCGGCCGGTCTATGTGAAGGCGTTCAACGCCTATCTAGTGACTTATGGGGTCGGCGGGGTGGTGCCGACCTGGCAGCTGCTACGCACGGCCAGCGACTGGCGCAGATGCGGGGCGGAGCCGTTCGAGGTGCCGCCGACCGCCGCCTGGCCCAATATCGTCGCCGCCCTGCGCTATGTCGGCGCCTTCGTCGAGCCGCGGATCGGCCAGGTCGAGGTGGTGTCGGTCTATCGCAACCCGCGGCTCAACGCCTGCGCCGGCGGGGCGCGCGAAAGCACGCACAAGACGATGGGCGCGGTTGACATGGTGCCGCTGACGCCGGTGACCCGCGAAGCGCTGATGACCAGCCTATGCGCGCTCCATCAGGCGAGCGGCGAGCGGTTCCTGATCGGCCTCGGCCTCTACAAGGGGCTGCGCTTCCATATCGATGCCAAAAAGTATCGCGAGTGGGGCATGGCCGGCGCGCGCGGCGGCTACGGCTGCCCGGCGGTGCTCGCCGAAGGGCCGATGCCGTTCGTCGAAAGCGCGGCCGCGACTCCGCCACCACCGTCGCGCTAGGCTTGCCGGGGCGGGCATTGCCGCGCATCTGTCCATGACACCAAGGGGGAATCTCATGCCGCGCCACTTCGCCGTGTTCACTACCGCATTGCTGCTCGCCGGCGCCGCCAGCGCCCAGACCTTCTCGCCCGAGCGCGTCCGCGCCGATGTCGCCTTCCTCGCCGACGATCTGCTGGAGGGGCGCGGCACCGGCACGCGGGGCTACGACATCGCCGCCCATTATGTCGCGGCGCGGTTCGCCGAAATGAGCCTGAAGCCCGCCGGCAAGGACGGCTGGTACCAGGACGTGCCCTTCGTCACCGCTTCGCCCGACCCGGCGCACCAGTCGGCGGTGACGATCGGCGGCGTCCGCTTCATCAATAATGAGCATATCATCATCGGGCCGACGGTGGCGGCGGCGGCGATCGACCAGAGCGCGCCGGCGGTGTTCGTCGGCTACGGGCTGGAGGACAAGGCGCTCGGCCTCGACGATTATGCCGGCCTCGATGTGCGCGGCAAGATCGTCGTCTATCTGTGGGGCACGCCCGAAGGCCTGCCGAGCGAGATCGCGGCGACGCTCAACGACAAGAAGAGCGAGCTGGCGGTGGCCAAGGGCGCGATCGGCGCGATGAGCATCGCCGGCCCCGGCTTGCTGAAGATCTTCCCGTGGGACAAGATCGTCGCCAATGCCGGCCTGGCCCGCATGCGCTGGGTCCATCCCGACGGCCATGTCGAGGACCCGACCGCCGCCTTGCGCCTGAGCGCCTTGATCGACCAGACGGCCGCCGAGCAATTGTTCAAGGGCAGCCCGCTCGACGGCAAGCTGGCGGCGCTGCTCGACGACAGGAAAGCGCGGCCCAAGGGCTTCGCTTTGCCCAATCCTGTTCGGGTCGAACGGTTCGGGATCATCGACAAGACCCGCAGCGCCAATGTCCTCGGGCTGCTGGAAGGGTCGGACCCGGCCTTGAAGAACGAGGTGGTAATACTGAGCGCGCACCTCGACCACCTCGGCATCATGCCGGGCGGCAGCGGCGACCGCATCGCCAACGGCGCCATGGACAATGCCGCCGGCATCGCCACCATGCTGGAAGCGGCGCGCGCCTTCGTCGACGGGGGCAAGCGGCCGAAAAGGTCGATCCTGTTCGTCGCTTTGACCGGCGAGGAGAAGGGCCTGTTTGGCTCCGAATATCTCGCCAAATATCCGATTGCGGACGGCCGCAAGCTGGTCGCCAACGTCAACCTCGACATGCCGATCCTGACCTATGATTTCACCGACGTCATCGCCTTTGGCGCCGAGCATTCGACGGTCGGCGAAGCCGTCGGCCGCGCCGCCAGCCAGATGGCCGTGAAGCTGTCCCCGGACCCGATCCCGGAGCAGAATTTGTTCGTCCGCTCGGACCATTACAGCTTCGTCAAGGAAGGCGTGCCATCGGTGTTCCTGGTCACCGGCTTCGCCAATGGCGGCGAGCAGGCGCTCAAGGCTTTCGAGGCGAAGCATTACCACATGCCGAGCGACGACATGGCGGTGGCCATCGACTGGGCGGCGGGCGCCAAGTTCGCCCGGCTCAACTATCTGATCGCGCGCGAGCTCGCCGACGCGCCGCAAGCGCCGCGCTGGTACGCCGGCGATTTCTTCGGCGACAAATTCGCGCCGAACGCGCCAAAAGCCGCCAAGCGCTAAAAGGGTTGAGTTGGCCGGCTAGCACACCACATCAGCTCAAAATCGAGGGAAACCATGGATTTTGAGAAACTGACCGACCGGGCGCGCGGCTTCCTGCAGGCGGCGCAGACGATCGCCGTGCGCGAGCATCACCAGCGCATCGCGCCGGCGCATCTGCTGAAGGCTTTGCTCGACGACGAGCAGGGAATGGCCGCCGGGCTGATCGAAGCGGCGGGCGGGGATGCGCAGGCGGCGCGGCGCGAGGTCGACGCCCTTGTCGCCAAGGTTCCCGCCGTCACCGGCACCGGCGCCACCTCGGCGCCGGCGATGGACGGCGACACCATCCGCATCCTCGACCAGGCCGAGCAAATCGCCAAAAAGGCCGGGGATCAATATGTCACCGTCGAGCGCATCCTGCTGGCGATGGCGCTGGCCAAGGGCAGCGACGTCGGCGACGCGCTGGCCAAAGCCGGGCTGACGCCGCAAAGCCTCAACGCCGCCATCGACAAATTGCGCGGCGGCCGCACCGCCGACACGCAAGGCTCGGAAGACAGCTATGACGCGCTCAAGCGCTACACCCGCGACC
>DAIPLM010000201.1:0-3245 GCA_036769205.1 Sphingomicrobium sp. | reverse complement strand
CAATTCGTTGAAGCGGACATTGCCGCCCGAATAACGCTGGCCGGCGGCCGGCGAAGCGGCGGCGACGGCGATCAGGCCGATGCCGATCAGCACCGCCACCAGCAGCACGAGGACGCGGTCAATCTCCCAGAACCAGCGGGCGATCGCCGAGCGGTCGGAGCGGCCGTAGCGCGCCGGGTCGAGCAGTTCCGCCTTGGCCTTGATCGACCGTGAAAGTCCCGCCGCGCTCATAGCCCCTCCACCAGCTCCCGAAACCGGTCCCCGCGCGCCTCGAAGTCCCGGAACTGGTCGAACGAGGCGCTCGCCGGCGAGAGTAGAACAACGTCGCCCGGAAGGGAATCCTCCGCGGCACGTTTTGTCGCAATTTCAAGCGTTTCGCATTGCTCGACCGGCACGGCGGCGTCCTCGAGCAGCCGCGCGAACATCGGCCCCGCCTCGCCGATGGTATAAGCCTTGACGACATGGCCGAGCTGGGCGGCGATGTCGCCCAGTCTGTCGCTCTTCGCCTGCCCGCCAAGGATCCACCGCACGTTCGGAAACGCCGCCAGCGCCGGCGCCGCGGCTTCCGCATTGGTCGCCTTGCTGTCGTTGACGAAGAGGACGCCGGCCTTCTCGCGGACGCGCTCCATGCGGTGTGGGAGGCCGGCATAGGTCGCCAGGCCGCGGACAATGTCATCCGGCTCCAGGCTTAGCCAGGCGGCGGTTTCGATCGCCGCCGCCGCGTTGTCCCGGTTATGCGGCCCTTGCAGCGCGGGCCAATCGCCCGGCACCATCCACTCGGGCAGGACCAGCCCGTTGAATCCGCAAATCGGATCGACCAGTCCTTTCATGAACGCATCCCAATCGACCAACGCGATCTGATCGGGCGACTGCATCTCAAATAGCCGCGCCTTCGACGCCGCATAGGCTTCGAAACTTTCATACCGGTCGAGATGGTCGGGCGTGATGTTGAGCAGCACGGCGACGTCGCAGTCGAGGCTCTGCGTCAGGTCAATCTGGTAGCTCGACAGTTCGAGCACATAGACGCCGCCCTCGGGCAGCGGGTTCTGCGCCAGGATCGGCAGGCCGATATTGCCGCCCATCGTGCTCGGCACACCGGCGGTCTGGAGGATGTGGTGGACGAGCGCCGTCGTCGTCGACTTGCCATTGGTGCCGGTGATCCCGACCACCTTGTGCGGCGGCAGCTCGGGCCGGGCGCGGGCGAACAATTCGATGTCGCCGATGATCTCTACCCCCGCCTCGCGGGCGCGGGCGGCGATGGGGTGGCGGTTCAATGGCAAGCCGGGGGTGACGACAAGGGCATCGAATTGGGAAAGGTCGGCGCTGTCGAGGTCGGCGGTCATCAAATTTTCCCTGCCGGCGAAGCCGGTGGGGAGGGGGACCCTCGAAGGCGGTGGAGGGGCCGAGGAGCCGTCGCTGGCCCCTCCACCATGCTGCGCATGGTCCCCCTTCCCATCGCTTCGCGACAGGGAGGATAAGAGAGCAGCCCGCGCCTCTTCCCGCGCATCCCACGCTGTCACCTTCGCCCCGCTCGCCAGCAACGCCGCGACCGTCGCCAGCCCCGATCGCGCCAGCCCGTAAACCGCATAATGCTTGCCGGCGAAGGCCCTGGCTGTGATCACCGCAGCTTGAGGGTCGACAGGCCGGCCAGCGCCAGCACGAAGCTGACGATCCAGAAGCGGATGACGACGGTCGGCTCGCTCCAGCCGAGATGCTCGAAATGGTGGTGGATCGGCGCCATTCGGAAGATGCGCTTGCCGGTGCGCTTGTAGAAGAAGACCTGGATGACGACGCTCGCCGCCTCCAGCACGAACAGGCCGCCGACGATCACCAGCACGAACTCATGATGGGTCGCCACCGCCACCGCGCCCAAGGCCCCGCCCAAGGCCAGGCTGCCGGTGTCGCCCATGAACACCGCCGCCGGCGGCGCGTTGAACCACAGGAAGGCGAGGCCCGCCCCGATGATCGCCAACAGCAGCACGGTCAGATCGCCGGCGCCGGCGATGTGCGGAATGCCGAGATATTCGGCGAACTTCACGTTGCCGACGAGGTAGGAGATCAACAGGAACGCCATGGCGGCGATGATCACCGGCATGGTGGCGAGGCCGTCCAGCCCGTCGGTCAGGTTCACGGCATTGCCGAACGCAACGATGACGAAGGCGCCGAAGATGACATAGGCCCAGCCGAGGTCTGCGACCGCTCCCTGGACGAACGGCAGGTAGAGGAGGCTGCCGCCGCTCTGGACCATCAGCCAAGTGGCGACGCCGGCGATGGCGAACTCCAGGAACAGCCGCATCTTGCCCGATAGGCCGGCGTGATGCGCCTTCTTCACCTTGTCGTAATCGTCGAGGAAGCCGATCAGCCCGAAGCCGCCGGTCACCAGCAGGCACGCCCAGACATAGGGGTTGGCGAGATCCATCCACAGCAGCACCGACACCGCCAGCGAAATCAGGATCAGCAGCCCGCCCATGGTCGGTGTGCCACGCTTGGCGAGATGGCTTTGCGGGCCGTCGGCGCGGATCGGCTGGCCCTTGCCCTGCTTGGCGCGCAGCCAGCGGATGAACCACGGTCCCAGCAGCAGCCCGATCATCAGCGCCGTCGCGCTCGCCGCGCCGGCCCGGAAGCTGATGTAGCGGATGAGGTTGAGGATGCCGGGAAAGCCCAGCTGCTCGGCGATCAGGTAGAGCATTCCGTCTCCATGACCATGCGCTCCACCAGTTTGGCAAGCCCGACGCTGTTCGACGCCTTGACCAGCACGACGTCGCCGGCCTTCAGCATCGATTGCAGCAATTCGCTCGCCTCGTCGACCGTGGCGACGCGGTCGATCGCCACCTCGCCGCCGAGCGCGGCCGCGAGCGGCGCCATGTCGTCGCCGATCAGAATGAGCCGGTCGACGCTCGCGGCCAGCACAGGCTCGGCGAGGCCGGCATGGAGATCGGCGGCATGCTTGCCGAGCTCGCGCATCGGCCCGAGCACGGCGATCCGCCGTTTGGCCTCGCTCTCGGCGCCGAGGCTCTTCAACGTCGCCGCCATGCTCGCCGGATTGGCGTTGTAGCTTTCGTCGATCAGCAGCGCCTCACCGTCCTCCAGCGCGAGCCGGCGGCGCTCGCCGCGACCCTTGAGCCCCGCCATGTCGGCCAGCGCCAGGCCGGCGGCGGCGACATCGCCCCCCACCGCCTCCACCGCCGCCAGCACTGCCAGCGAATTGCTCACCCAATGCTCGCCCCGCTGCGACAAGGTGTAGG
>DAIPLM010000026.1:0-11739 GCA_036769205.1 Sphingomicrobium sp. | reverse complement strand
TGGTGGCGATGGTGACCGCGCCGAGGCTGCCCGCCTGCGCGACGATGTGGGCTTCCTGCTCGTGGAAGCGGGCGTTGAGCACCGCATGCTTGACGCCTTCCTTCTCGAGATAGCCGGAGAGCAACTCCGACTTCTCGATCGACACCGTGCCGACCAGCACCGGCTGGCCGATGGTCTGCTTTTCCTTGATCGACTTGGCGATCGCGAGGAACTTGTCGGCGGTGTTCTTGTAGAACTCGTCCTCCTCGTCGACCCGCCCGACCGGCACGTTAGTCGGGATTTCGACGACGTTGAGCTTGTAGATTTCCCAGAACTCGGCCGCTTCGGTCGACGCCGTGCCGGTCATGCCGGAAAGCTTGGGATACATGCGGAAATAGTTCTGGAAGGTGATCGACGCCATCGTCTGGTTTTCGGGCTCGATCTTGACCCCTTCCTTGGCCTCGACCGCCTGGTGCAACCCGTTCGACCAGCGGCGCCCGTCCATCATCCGACCGGTGAACTCGTCGATGATGACGACCTTGTCGTCCTTGACGATGTAATCGATGTCCCGCTTGAACATCTTGTTGGCCTTGAGGGCCTGATTGAGGTGATGGACGGTCTGGGTGTTGGCGATGTCGTAGAGGTTGGCGCCTTCGATCAGGCCCGCCGCCTCCAGCATCCGCTCCGCCTTCTCGGTGCCGTCCTCGGTGAGGACGATCGACTTCTGTTTCTCGTCGAGCTCGTAATCGGCTTCGACGAACTGCTTCACGATGGCGTCGACGCCGATATAAAGCTCGGACTTGTCGTCGGTCGGCCCGGAAATGATCAAGGGCGTGCGCGCCTCGTCGATCAGGATCGAGTCCACTTCATCGACGATGGCGTAGTTGAAAGGCCGCTGGACCATCTGGTCACGCGTGTATTTCATATTGTCGCGCAGATAGTCGAAGCCGAGCTCGTTGTTGGTCGCATAGGTGATGTCGGCATTATAAGCATCGCGGCGCTGCTGGTCGGTGAGGTTGGGGACGATGACCCCAACAGTGAGGCCGAGGAAGCGGTAGATCTGCCCCATCCATTCAGCGTCGCGCTTGGCGAGGTAGTCGTTGACGGTGACGACGTGCAGGCCCTTGCCCGGAAGCGCGTTCAGATAGACCGCGAGGGTGGCGACCAGGGTCTTGCCCTCGCCGGTCTTCATCTCGGCGATCTCGCCCCGGTGAAGGGCGATGCCGCCGATCAGCTGGACGTCGTAATGCCGCTGGCCGAGCGTCCGCCGCGCCGCCTCACGGACCGTGGCGAAAGCCTCGGGAAGCAGTTCGTCGAGCTTGGCGCCGGCCGCCAGCCGCTGGCGGAACAGATCGGTCTGCCCCCGCAGCTCATCGTCGGACAAAGCGCTGATCGTCGGCTCGAACGCGTTGGTGGCATCGACGATCTTGCCAAGCGAGCGGACATAGCGGTCGTTAGCCGATCCGAAGATGGTCTTGGCCAATGCGGCGATCATGCGAATTCCCAGTCAGTTCGAAGGAGCGCCCTCGCCTCCGCCTGGCGGAGCTGGCCCTCTATGGCGTAAGTCGCCGGCGATGTAGGATTGGGCCTATGGCAAGTCAATTGAACCTGACCGGCGGCTGCCTGTGCGGCGCCGTCCGATTTCGTCTGAAAAGCGCGCCGTCCGACGCCGGTTGGTGCCATTGCCGAACCTGCCAGCTCAACAGCGGGTCGCCGGCGATGGCCTTCGCCAGCGTGCCAGAGGGCGATTGGATCGCCGAGGAGGGCGCCGACCAGATCCGCAAGGTGTCCTCCAGCAGCTTCGGCCATCGCGGGCATTGCGGGGCCTGCGGCACGCCGCTCTACATGAAAGTCGATCATCAGCCCGAGACGGTCGACTTCAGCATCGCCACCCTGGACCAACCCGAAGCCGTCGCGCCGGGCTTCCACATCTTCTGGAGCAGCCGCGTCGCCTGGTTCGACCCCGGCGACGATTTGCCGCGCCATGAACGGTTCCGGCCTGATACAAGGGGCCTCGAAGACACCGAGCCGCCGCAATAGATCAGGAAGCTTGCAAATATGTCGTTCAAGAATCCGACCCACCAGGACCGCGCCGGCCAGGCCGCGGACGCCCGGCAGAAGGCCTTGGAGCAACTTCGGCGCAAGCCCGCGCGGGATGAAAAGGCCGTCGCGGAGCGCATTGCCGCGGCGCAAAAGCGGGAGCAGGCGAAATCCGAGAAGGATGCCGCGAAGAAAGCCGCGAAGGCCGCGGCCGCCATCTCGAAGGCCGCCGAGACAGCCGCCAACGCTCCGGCCAGCGAGGCCGAGAAAAAGGCTGGGCGCGACGCTCGATACGCGGCGCGGAAGAAACGGAAATAGCCTGCCGGGTGAAAGTTACGCGTTCGCGGCGAGCTCTCCCTCCAACCACTGCTGGATATGGCTGCGGGGCGCGGCGCCGACTTTCTGCGCGACCGGCTGGCCGCCCTTGAACAAAAGCATGGTCGGGATGCCGCGCACACCATAGCGTCCGGGCACTTCTGGATTTTCGTCGATGTTGAGTTTCACAATGTCGACCTTGTCGCCGATGTCGCCGGCGATTTCTTCGAGCGCCGGGGCGATCATTCGGCACGGTCCGCACCATTCGGCCCAGAAGTCGACCAGCACCGGCTTCGACGCCCCCAGTACTTCGGTTGTAAAATCCTGGTCGGTGACGCTGCGGGTAGCCATGAGTCGAATCTCCTTGGTCGGGTTGCAATGCATATGGGGTTTCGCTCCCACTTGCTCAACAGGTGAGCGGAACCAGTTTCGGGCCGGCGGTGTAAAGCAGGCTCGCCTCGACCACAGACCCCGGGAAAATCACCCGCAGCGCCTCGGCATAGGCGGTCATCTGGGCGAAGTGGGAACGGGGAACGTCCGACGCGCTCGGCGGCACCTTGGCGCCGGTCTTGAAATCGATGACCCGGACACGGCCCGGTTCGACCAGCAGCCGGTCGATGGTGCCGGCGACGACGCGGCCATCGCCCAGCGTCGCGGCGATCGGGGCTTCGGCAAAAGACGCCGGGCCGAAGATGTCGAGGAAGGCCGGATCGTCGATGATGGCGCAGGCGGCCTCCGCCAGGTCCGTGCGCCTGGCCGCATCGCTGACGCCCGCCGAATGCTCGAGCCAGTGCAGCGCCGATTCACGGCGAAGCGCCGGCTCGACCCCCGGCAACCGTTCGAACAATCGGTGCAGCAGCACGCCGCGCCGCGCCGCCTCGACCTGCGCCGGCCCGGGCGGCGGCGATGGCAATTTGTCGTCGAGGATCGCCGACGGCGCCAGCGGCCGCGGCGGCCGGGCTTCGACGGGGGCCGGCGTTCGCGCCCAATCCGGAAGGACGGCAGAGACGATCGCGGGCGACGCCGCCTTCGGACGAACCGGCGCCGGCGGCACCGCGCCGCGATAGGCGAGCGATTCGCGCCAGTGATCGTGCGGTTGCGGCACCGCGCCGAGGCTCGTCAACGCGCGCTCGACGCGGCTGTGCCAGCAGTTCGCCGGCATTTCGCCGCGGCTGTTGCTGGTGTCGAGCCCGGCGATGACCAGCCGCTCCTTGGCCCGGGTCAAAGCGACATAGAGGAGGCGCCAATGCTCCTCGAGGTCGGCTTGCTCCTCGGCGTCGATGAGCGCTTCGAACGGCGGCACCCGTTCGGCCTTGCGCGGGCGTAGCAGCGGCGCCTTGCCGACGCCGGGAATCGGAAAATCGAGGGTGAGCGCCGGCCCGCCCAAACGCGACGGATCGGCAGTAGCATCGGCGAGTAGCACGACCGGCGCTTCCAGGCCCTTGGCGCCGTGCACCGTCATCACGCGAACAGCATTGGCGGGGGCCGACGGGTCGCGCTTGATCTCGACCTCGCCGCTGTTGAACCAGGCGAGAAAGCGGTCGAGCGAGGCGGTTTCGGTCCGTTCGAACTCGAGCGCGCTGCTCAGCAATTCCTCGACCGGGTCCCGCGCCGCCAGCCCGAGCCGACAATACAGCTTGCGACGGCCGTCGATCGGGCCGGACAGGATGGTTTCGAGAAAGCGATGCGGAGTCGTGTAATCGGCCATCGCCAGCAGCGCGCCGAGCAATTCCCGGGCGGCGGTGAAATCGGGTCTTTCGCCCGCCCGCTCCCGGAGCTTGTCCCACAGCGCGGCGCGTTTGCGGTCGTAGGAGAGCTCCAGCAGCAAGTCCTGGCCCCACCCGACCAGCGGCGACACCAGCAAATTGGCGAGGTTGAGGTCGTCGAGCGGCTGCACCGCGAACTGGATGGCGGCGAGCAAATCCTTGACCGCCAGCGGCTTGTGCAGATGCAAGCGGTCGATACCGGCAACCGGCACCCCTTCGGCGAACAACCGGGCGACGATCAGTGAGGCAAGCTCGCCGCGGCTGCGCACGAGCACCAGGATGTCGCCCGGCGATAGCGGCTGTCGGGTGGTCGCCAGCACCGGCTTCTCGTCGAGCCAGCGCCGGACCTCGCTCGCCAGCTCGCCGGCGTAGCGCCGCACGTCCTCGCCCAGCCACCCCTCGTCGCCACCGTCGCCATCCTCCTGCTCGAGAGCGTAGGGCTTGAGCAGCACGACCTCCCCGGGGCGGCGGTCGAAATGCGCCTGATGGGGCTTTGGCGCGGCCGGCAGGCCCATCGCCGAATGGCCAATTTCGGCGATCACCGCATCGACGACATCGAGCACGGCCGGTGCCGAGCGGAAGGAGGATTCGATCGACAAATCACGATAGTCAGCGGGGCGAGTCGACCGGTCAGACTCGTCGACAGCCTCCCGCAACGCCTCGCTATGCTCGCGGACCCAGTCGGCGGCGCGCCGGAACTCGGCTGGGTCGGTGCCCTGGAAGCGAAAGATGGCCTGCTTGAAATCGCCGACCATGAAGATCGTCCGGTGGCGATCCTCGGCCTCGCTCGACCCGGTGAAATATTCGCCGGCGAGGGCCTGGACGATCTCCCACTGGGCGCGGTTTGTGTCCTGCGATTCGTCGACCAGGATATGGTCGGTGCGGCGGTCGAGCTTGAAGCGCACCCATTCGCCGATGCCCGGCTGCGACAACAGGCCGCGAGTCCAGGCGATGAGGTCGTCGAAATCAGCGACTCCGGCGCTGCGCTTGGCGGCGGCGTACGCGGCGGCGAAGGCCTGGCCGGCCCTAAGGCCCGCCGCCATGTCCGCCGCCAGCCTGGCGGCGTTTTGAATCCGCAGCAGCTCGCCGATGGCGTCCGCCAGGCGCTCGGCGTGGCGGTCATAATCGGGATCGGCGTTGCGCTGCCCGGCGGAGACCTTGCGAAGCTCTCCCGAGCCGGTGAACACGACCAGCGCAAGTGCCGGCAGCGCCGTCGCCCGCGCCGCGCCGTCCATGGCCAACCAGCCCTCGACATTTTCGACGACCTTGGCGCCGGTGGCGGTCGCCCAGCGGCGGTTGGCGTCAGCGATGGCGCGCAACAGGTCGCAGTCGAAGCGGTCGTCGCCGCAGTGCAGCGTCAGATAATCGTCAAGCGATTCCTCGGGCAAGTCTATCAGCCGCCGCAGCAAGGGCTCGATGCTGTCAGGCCGGCCAAATGCAGCCATCGCCTCGGGCGCGCGGGCGCAGCGCAGCAGATAGGCGACAGCTCCGTCCTCGCCGCCGCGCAGGCTGAGGCGCTGGACATCGGCGAGGAGATCAGCGTTCCCGTTCGCTTCGGCCTCCGCGAGCAGATTGGCGAGCGTCGTGCGCGCCAACTCCTGCTCGGCCCGGCCCTCGATCGGCTGGAAGCCGGGCGCGATGCCGGCTTCCTCCGGGAAACTCGCCAGCAGCGCCTGGGCAAAGCTGTGGATGGTCTGGATGCGCAAGCCGCCGGGCGCGTCGAGGACTCTGGCAAACAAGCGGCGGGCGCGTTGCTGCGTGACGGGATCGTTGCGCTCGCCGAGCGCAAACAAGTCCTTCTTGAGATCGGCATCCTTCATCCGCACCCAGCTCGCCAGCTGGGCGCCGATGCGGTTGGCCATCTCCGCCGCTCCGGCCTTGGTGAAGGTCAGGCAAAGGATGGTTTCAGGGGCGGCGCCGCTGAGCAGCAGCCGCAGCACCCGGCCGGTCAGCACCTGCGTCTTGCCCGTCCCCGCCGAGGCCGACAGCGTCGCGTGGACCCGAGGGTCGACGGCGGCGGCCTGCGCGCCTTCGAGCAGCGGCAAGGGTTTGCGGCGGCGCGCCATCAGCGACCCGCTTCCCAAGGAGCGCGGAACGCCATAGAGGAAGCGCTATGAGCGACAATGAACGCGACGAAGCGAGCGAGCAACGACGGGCGAAACTGGTCAAAGCGGGCGTCGCCGTCGGCATCGGCTCGGCCGCGATCGTCGCCGCCTTGCTCTACGCCTCCAAGGTCAAGCCAAAGAAGAAAGGCTAGGGTCACCGCCGGCCGTACCATTCTTCCAGCCGCATCAGCTGGTCATAGTCGCCCCACGGCGCATAGGCCGGGTTGAGCTTGGCGGTGAACGGCTCCTCGCCGGTCAGCCATTTGGCCGCCGCCTCCAGGAAATTGCCGCGTGCGTGGGCGAGAAACTCCTCGGGCCCCTTGTCCTTGTCCGGGCAGGTCTTGCGCCCGAAGCCGTCGCGAAACTTGGTCAGCGACCAATATTCATGGGCTTGCGGCGTGCCATCGATGCCGTCGAACCCGCCAGCCTCGGCGATCAGGCCGAGCAGGCCCAATTGCAGCGCGAAGCCGGCATCGACGGCCTTTTGCGCCGGCGCCTTGCCGGTCTTGTAGTCGATGATGGCGAGGCCGCCGCCGTCCAGACGATCGATACGGTCGGCCTTGCCGTGGAGCAGGACGTCGCCGATTTCGGCTTCGCCGCGCGCTTCCGTCGCCAGCGGCTTGCGGCCCTCGGCGCGGTTGGCGATTTCCTGGGATTCGACCCAGCGGATCGCCTCCATCAGCCGGGGCTGCCACAGCGCCCGTAGCATCGGGTGAATGGTCTCGGCGGCCAGCAAGGCCTCGGCGCGCGGCAGCAGCCGCTCGGGCTCGCATTCGTCCTCGTTCAGCCATTGCTCGAGCACTTCGTGAACGGCGATCCCCTTCCACTTAGCGCTGTGATCGGCATCGACCGGGTCGAGGCTGCGCAGACGGAGGATCGCCTGGGCATAGAAAGCGAAGGGGTCGGCCTTGAGGCGATCAACCGCCGTCACGGAAATCTTGCGCGGGCGCTGTGCCGCCGGCGGGCACGGCTCGGGTCGGTCCACGGGAGACGCCGGTCCTGCATCATCGAGGGCCACCACCAGCCGCTCGAGCCGGTGATCGCGCGCCAGGCCGCCGGTCATCGCCTCCAGCCGAAGCCAGAAGCGCGAGGCGACGGTCGGCGAGCGGCTGTCGCGGCGGGCCCTGGTCAGCAGCACGCGCGGCGCGCCGAGAGCGCTGGCGAAATCATGGGCGGCCAGGCCGACCCGAAAGTCGAGGCCGGGCAAGCCAAGCTCGGCGCGGATCCTGGGCGCCAGCCAGGGATCGGGCGCCGCCGCCGCTGGCCAGACGCCCTCGTTCAGCCCGCCAAGAATGAGCAGATCGGCCTTCTGCAGCCGCGCTTCGAGCAGGCCCCAGATGAACAGGCGAGGGTGGCCGCCGTAAGGCGGGCGCACGGGCCGCGCATCGAGCATCCGGCGCAGCACCGGCAGCCATTCGTCGGCATCGAGCGCCAAGGCGCCGGCGTCGGGCGCCGCTTCCAGCTCGGCGATCAGCTCGCCCGCCATGCGCCCATCCGGCCCCGACCAGGCGCGGTCGCCGCACAAATCCTCCGCTGTCTTGCTCAGGGCGCGGGCCAGCTGATCGAGGCTCATGGGCGCCTGGAAGCGCTGCTCCATCGCTTGCAGCAGCGGGCGGACGGTGGCCCAGGCCGCGCGGTCCCTTTCGGGGTCGGCAAAAAAGCGGTTGAGGCCGTCGACTCCGGCCGCCGGGCGCGGCCCGCGCAAGCCGAGGTCGAGGGCGCGGACGCTGTCGAGCCAAGACAACCGTCCCTCGCCCTCGCCGCCGACTAGCGGATGCTTGAGCAACGCCAGCAACGCGACGGGCGCCAAGGCTTCGGCGGCGGCGCTGGCGATGGCCAGCAGCAAGGTGCCCGCCGACCATTGCGACAAGGGCCGGCCGGCGCTGTCGTCGGCTTCGATGCCCCAGCGCGCGAGCAAAGCGGAAACGCGCGAGGCCAGCATGCGGTCGGGCGTCACCAGGGCCGCCGTCTGGCCCGGCGTTTCGACCGATTCGCGCAGCGCCAGCGCGATCGCGGTCGCCTCGGCGGCGGGGTCGGCGAGCTCAATGGCGCGGATGCCGGTCAGCCGACGCTCGGGCGGCGGCAGCAGGCTCCATTTGTCGCTGAAGTCGGCACCGGTCATGGCGTGGGCGATGGCGCGGCCGCGCACCGCCGGCGAGGCGGAGCGACCGCCCCCGCGCCACTGCTCGACCTCGCCGCGCGCGACGCCGAGCCGGTCGAGCAACAGCTTCAAATGGAATTGCGGGTGGCTCTCCTCACCTTTGCCATCGTCATCCGGCCCGAGCGCGTCCCATTCTTCGTCGGGCATCGACCCCGCCAGCGCCAGCCCGGGCAGGATCACCATGCCCTCGGGCAGCCTGGCAACGGCGCCGACGACCGCCGCCACGGCCGGCGCGGCGGTGGTGATGCCGGCGGCGATGGTGAAGCCCGGCGGCGGTGTTTCCAGCCAGCGCCGGGCCGTCGCCCGCAACAGGCGGTTGCGGCGCTCTGCGAGGTCGATCAGGCCGCGGCGCTTCAGTTCGGCCGGCCACAGGTCGATGATCGCCCGCAGCCGCTCCAGCGACCCCTGCCAGTGCCGCGCCAGCTCGGGATCGTCAGCGGCAATGTCGGCGAGCCGCGAGGCCGGAACCTCGTCGATGGTCAGCGCATCCAGCGTGCGGGCGAGGTCGCCGGCGATGCGCAGGGCCTCGGCGCTGCCCTCGCCCTCGCCGCGCACCAAGGTCGCCAGCGCCAGCTCGCGCGCCAAAGGCTCGATGGCGGGCGGCACCGCTTCGCCGGCGCCCGCGGGATCGAGGGCGGCGCCGATACGGTCGTCGAGGTCGGGGTCGCCGATGGCGATCAGCCGGGGCAGGACAAGGCCGCCGCCGCTGGCGCGGACGAAAGCCTCGGTCACCGTGCGGACGGCGCGGTTGTTGGGCAGCAGGACGCGGCCGGCGGCGAGAGACAATGGCTCGCGCCCGAAGCGCGCCATCAATCCGGCAACGAGCGAATCGGCAAAGCTGCGATGCGCCGGGATCGTAAAGGCCGAGGGCCTGCCCTCAGGCATCGACGAGGGCCAGCTCCGTCGCCTTGACCGAGGCCCGCGTGCCGACATCGAACCACAGGCCCTGGTGGACGGCGCCGAAGCAGCGACCGTCGGCGATCGCCCGGTCCCACAGGATGTTGGTCGAGAAGGCCCCGTCCGGCGCCTCCCTCAGCAGCCGCTTGGAGACGAGCTGGATGCCGGTGAAGACATAAGGCGCGACCCGCGACCGGCCACGCCGGCGCAGGCGCCCGAAGCGGTCCATGTGGAAGTCGCCGAGCCCGCCGTGGTTGCGGGCGCGGGCCTGGGGCACGAGGAGGAGCAGCGCGTCCATCGCCGAATCCTCCCAATGCGAGGCGAGCAGCCGCAGAGTGTCGCTCGGGCCGTCGACCCAGAAATTGTCGCTGTTGATGGCGAAGAAGGGATCGCTGGCGATCATCGGCGCGGCGCGGACCAGGCCGCCGCCGGTCTCCAGCAGCAAATCGCGTTCGTCCGAGATGGCGATGTCGAGGTCGCCGGCCCTGGCCTTGAGGTGGGCCTCGAGCGCGTCGGGCAGATAATGGACGTTGACCACCGCCTTGGTGACGCCGGCGGCGCGCAGGCGGTCGAAGACATGGTCGATCAGGGCTTTGCCATTGACCTCGATCAGAGGCTTGGGCCGGGTCGCGGTCAGCGGCCGCATGCGCTTGCCGAGGCCGGCCGCCATGACCATCGCCGTGTCGGGCACCGCCGCCGCGATTTCCGGGCGCAGGCGCAGCGAGCGGCGGGCGGCCATCAGGCGGCTTCCAGCCAGGGCGCGCGGCGTGCCTTTTGCGGCACGTTGGCGTCGAACCAATCGCGCACCGGTGCGAGCATCATATGCTCGAAGTCGCGCTCGAGCAGACCCCACATGCGCGGCTGGAAGCGGCGGTAGCCGGGCTTGCCGTCGCGCTTCCAAAGTCTTGTAAATACGCCGAGAATCCGCGTGTTGCGCTGGGCGGCGAGCGCCCAATAGGCGTGCTCGAAGGCATCGCCCTGCCCGGTGGCGGCGATGTAACGGTCAAGCATCGCGCGCTCGAGCCCGGGCGGCACGTCGCGACGGGCGTCCTCGAGCACCGAGGCGAGGTCGTAAGCGGGGTGGCCGGCGAGTGCGTCCTGGAAGTCGAGCAGGCCGAAATGGGCGACGCCCTGCCGGTCCGCGACCAACATGATGTTCTCGGCATGATAATCACGCAGGACGGTGACCGGGCCGAGGCCATCATTCGCCACCGGCTCCAGCACCTGCGTCCATGCGGCGCGGTAGGTATCGACGTCAACGTCGAGCCCGGTCGCCTGGCAATACCAGTCGGGGAACAGCATCAATTCGGTCAGCCATTGCTCCAACCCGTGCGCCGGCAGCCCGGCCATCGGCGGGTGGCGGTGGAGATGGACGAGGACGTCGGTCGCCAGCGCATAGAGGTCGCGCTCGCGATCCGGCGAGCTGTCGAGCGCCTCGCGCAGCCGGTCGTCGCCGAAATCGTCGAGCAGGAGCAGGCCCCGGCTTAAATCGCGGGCGAGGATCGCCGGGGCGCTGAGGCCAACCGACAGCAGCCATTCGGCGACCGAGATGAACGGCCGCGGGTCTTCGTGCGGTGGCGGGGCATCCATCAGCACCGCCTGCCGACCATCGCCGATGACCCGGAAATAGCGGCGGAACGAGGCGTCGCCGGCCAAAGGCTCGATGCGTGCCCCGGCCCAGCCGCAGGACGCGAGGAAGTCGCCGGCGGCTTCGGGCGGGGTCATCGGGGAGGCCATCGCCCCTCCCATGCCGCCGGCACCTCGGCTGTCAAGGCGCGGCGCTTGGGACCGGTGATTTCGAGCGACAGGCGCAGCGCCTCGGGCCAGGCCCCCTCCCCGGCCCGTTCCGGCCATTCGACGACGAGGACGCCCTGCCTAAGCGAATCGAGGCCAAGCTCGGCGAGTTCGGCGGGATCATCGACCCGGTAGAGGTCGACATGCCAGACGGGCGGGTCGATATCCTCATAGGGCTGGACGATGGCGAAGCTCGGGCTCGGCACCTCGCCTTCGTGGCCGAGCGCCTTGAGCAGGCCGCGGACCAGGGTCGTCTTGCCGGCCCCGAGGTCGCCGCTCATCGCCACCACGTCCCCGGGGCGGAGCAGTTTCGCCAGCCGCTCCCCCATGGCGACGGTCGCCGCCTCGTCGGCAAGGATCATTGCGGCGCCCGGGGGATGGTCAAGGTGACGCTGGTGCCCTTGCCTGGCGCCGATTCAAGCTCGACCTTGCCGCCGTGCGCCTCGACGAACTGGCGGGTCAGCGGCAGGCCGAGGCCAAGCGCCGCCTCGCCGCTGGTCGGGGCGCCGACGCGGTGGAAGCGGGTGAAGACCTGCTGCTGGTCCTCGGCGGCAATGCCGGGGCCGTTGTCGGCAATGGTGACGGTGACGCACTCCTCGTCACCGTGGGCCGACAGCCGGATTTTGCCGCGCTCGGGGGTGTAGGCGAGCGCGTTGCGCAGGACGTGCTCGATCGATTCCCG
>DAIPLM010000200.1:0-3259 GCA_036769205.1 Sphingomicrobium sp. | reverse complement strand
GCATGATGACGGCGATGATCGCCGATTGCGGCTCGTCGGTGCCGAGCGTAAAGCCGAGCTGCTTGAGGCCGGCGTGGAGGCGCTTGCTGTTTTCCCACAGATGGTCGCGCTTGGCACGCCCATGCATCAATTTGCGGATCGAGGTTTCCGCGGTGGCGACGACGCTGGGCGGCAGCGAGGCGGTGAACACATAGGGCCGGCAGACCAGCCGCAGGATTTCGAACTTGGGGTGGTTGGAGACGCAGAAGCCGCCGACCGTGCCGACCGACTTGGAAAAGGTGCCGATGATGAAATCGACCTGGTCGATGACGCCCTGCGCCTCGGCGACGCCGCGGCCATGCTCGCCGATGAAGCCCATCGAATGGGCCTCGTCGACCAGCACCATCGCCCCGAAGCTCTTGGCCAAGGGCACCATCTTGTCGAGCGGGGCGACGTCGCCGAGCATCGAATAGACGCCTTCGAGGATAACCAATTTGCCGGCTTCCGGCGGCAGCCGCCGCAAGCGTTTCTCGAGCGCGTCGAGATCATTGTGGCGGAAGGGCACGATCTGCGCATTGCCCAGCGCGCAGCCGTCGTAGATCGACGCATGGCTGTCGATGTCGAGGATGATGTAGTCATCCTTGCCGGCCATGGTCGAGATGATGCCGAGGTTCGCCTGGTAGCCGGTCGAGAACACCATGGCATGGTCCATGCCGTAGAAATCGCGCAGCGCCGCTTCGCATTCGCGATGGCCCTGATAGGTGCCGTCGAGCACCCGGCTGCCGGTCGTCCCCGAGCCGAACTCGTCCAATGCCTGCTTGCCGGCGGCGATGACGTCCGGGTCGAACGTCATGCCCATGTAATTGTAGGTGCCGAGCAGGATTGTCCGCTTGCCGTTGCAAATGGCGACGGTCGGCGATTCGACGCGCTCCATGACCAGGTTGAAGGGGTCGGTCAGCCCGGTGGCGAGCAAGGCCTCGCGCTGCTCGATCAGGGAATCGAACTTGGAGAAGAGGTCGCTCATCAGCCCCGGATCTGCCCGACGGCGTCGACCAATTGGCCGACATTCTCAATTTCGGCCTGCTGGTTCATGGTGATGACGATGTCGAACTCGTCCTCGATATTGGCGACGAAATCGAGCACGGTCAGGCTGTCCCACTCGAGGTCCTGCGCGAATCGGGTTGCCTCGGAGACGGCGATGTCCTTCTTGTTGAACGGTTCGATGAGGGCCTTTACCTTGGCCAGCACTTGGTCGCGATCGGTCATGGCGGCGTCCTAGTCAGGGGCCGTGGCTTTCGCAATCGAATGGGGCGCAAAAGAGGCGGGTGGGAACGATGGACAAAGAGACGCCGGCAATCGCCAAGACGCCGCTCAGCCCGGACGAGCGGCGGATGTTCGGCCCTGGCCATCCCGATTACGAATTCCCCAAGGAGGTCCATAACCTCCTGATCGCCGCCTATGAGGGCAATTGGGCCTTGTCGGAGATGGCGGATAACAAGGCGTCGATCCTGATGGGCGCCAGCTTCGTCGTATTCTCGCTGTCGATCGCCGACGTCGCCTCGGGCAAGGCGTCGTTTCCCCTGCTGGTGCTGACCTTGTTCTCGTTTGCCGCGACGGTGCTCGGCGTGCTGACCGTCCGCCCAAACCGCCTGCCCAAGTTCAAGCTCGACCCCAACAACGTCAACATCATGTTCTTCGGCAGCTATGCCAACATCAGCCGCGAGGAATATATCGATCAGGTGGTCAAGATCCTGTCGTCGGAAGAGGAGACATACCGCCGGCTGGCCAAGGACATTTACGACCACGGCTGCGCGTTGCGCGCCGACAAGTACCGTTGGCTGTACTGGAGCTACACCTTGTTCCTGGTCGGGCTGGTGATCACCTTCGGCTCGCTGCTGCTCAAATTGTTCATGATGGTCGAAGCAGACGGTTTGCTTGGTACCATTCCCGCGTTGCCTTGAGGCCCTCGCGAGTGTCGATGGCGGCGGCCCACAGGCCCGACGGCGGCGCCAGGCCGGGGCTGGCGACCCAGTCGGGATGGCAGAAATAAGCGGCGCGGTCTGGCGTCAGCTTGGCGCCGCCGCGCCGGATTAGACCGTCGATCGCCGCGCCCAGCCGCAAGGCGGCGCGCGGCATGGATAAGGTAACCCCTTTGCGGCCGACCGCTTCGCCGAGCGCCGCCGCCAGCTCGCGATGGCTCCAGCCGCCGGGCTTGCCGTCGTCGGGCTCGGTGAGGGGCGGTGGCTCCCCGGTTGTCGCCAGCGCGATCAGCAGGCGGGCGAGGTCGTCGGCATGGATCAGCGACAGCCGGCCCGCGGGCGGCAGCAGGATAAAGCCGCGCTCGGCCATGCGGAACAGATCGAGCGTCTCGCGGTCGCCGGGGCCATAGACCGCCGGCGGCCGGACGATGGCGAAGTCGAGGCCGGACTCGCGGACCAAAGCCTCGGAGCGGGCTTTCGAGGCGCCGTAGAGGCTGAGCCGTGGTTCGCGCGCGGCGAGAGAGGAGACATGGACGAAGCGGCGCACCCTGCTAGCTTTGGCGGCGTCTAGCACGGCAGCGGTGCCGTGGACGTTGCCCGTCTCGAACCCGGATTCGTCGGAATTGAGCACGCCGGCGACGTGGATGATTGCGTCGGCCCCTTCGGCCAATTCCGCCAGTGCCTGCGAGTCTTCGAGCGAGCCGCGCACCCAGGCGATCTCGCCATCATCCGCCATCGGCCTGCGGGTCAGCGCCCGGACCTCGTGCCCGGCCTCGGCCAATGCCAGCAGCAGCCGCGCGCCAACGAATCCGGTGCCGCCGGTGACGGCAATCCTCAAAGCGGCGACCATTCGATCGCCTCGGCTTCGCCTTCGTCCGCGACATGCTCGCCGCCGACCCGCTCGGCCAAGGCATCGAGCAATGGCTCGACGCCCTCGGTGGTTGCCGCCGAGACGATGAACGGGTCGGTGCCGGCGGCCTTGGCCAGCGTCCTGGCGAGCTTGGCCAGTTCCTTCGCGTCGACCAGGTCCGAACGGCTCAGCGCCAGCACTTCCGGCTTGTCCTCGAGCCCGGCGCCATAGGCCGCCAGCTCGCCGCGGACGACTCGCCAGGCCTCGACCGGGTCGTCGCCGGCGGCGTCGACCAGGTGCAGCAGGACGCGGGTGCGCTCGACATGGCCGAGGAAGCGGTCGCCGATGCCGGCGCCCTCGGCGGCGCCTTCGATCAGGCCGGGAATGTCGGCCATTACGAACTCGCGGCCCTTGTGGCGGACGACGCCGAGCTGCGGGCGGAGCGTCGTGA
>DAIPLM010000199.1:0-3289 GCA_036769205.1 Sphingomicrobium sp. | reverse complement strand
GCCGACCAGGAGCGGCAGGCCGCTGCGAACGAACGGGCGGTCGGCGCGGGCGAAGACGAACGGCAGCACCGGCAGGATGCACGGGCTGAGGATGGTCAAAACGCCGCCGAGATAAGCGAGGAGGAAGATCATGGCCCTAGATACGGCGCGCGATCAGCCGGGGATGCAAGCGTCCGCTATTGCGCCGGCGACGGCGGGGTGGCGGGGGCGGCGAGGAACTCGCGGGTGATGCGCAGGAACTCGGGGGTGCGCTTGCCGTAGATCGGCACATGGTCGCCGCCGGGGACGATCCACAGCTGCGAGCCGGGGATCGCGGCGTACATCGCGACCGGGATGTCGACCGGGAAGAATTCGTCGCGGTCGCCCTGGACGATCAACGTCCGGGCCTTGATCGTCGCCAGCAGCGGCGGCGTCAGGTTCATGTCGTCATAGCTGTCCTTGAAGCCGGTGAATTGGGCGAGCAGCTCGCGCACCTGGCCGTCGCCGCGCGAGGCGCATTCGCCGAACATCGCCATGACCTCCTTGGGCAGGGCGCCGGCCGTCGCCCCACGCATCATGGCGCGCGCCTGCTCGGGGAAATGGGTGGTGGCGCCGATCAGCGCCATGGCGCTGATCCGGCCGGGATCCTGCGTCGAAAGGTGGAGCAGGGTCATGCCGCCGGCGCTGATCCCCATCGACTTGACTTGGCGCAAGCCAAGGGCGTCGAGCAAGGCGCGGATGTCCTGCGCCGACTGGCGCATAGTGAATTTGCCCGACGGGTTGGTCGACCAGCCATGGCCGCGAAGGTCGGGGAGGATGACCCGGTAGGTCTTGGCGAGCTCGGTGGCGATGCCGTTCCAGTCGCTCCGTCCGCACATGCCAAAGCCGTGCAGCAGCAACAAAGGCTCGCCGGCGCCCAGCTCCTCATAATGCATGGTGATGCCGTTCAATTGCACCAGCTTGCCGGGGGCGGCGTGGGGAGCCTCAGCGAGCGCCGGCATGGCCAGCGCCAGCAGCGCGAATAGCCAAATTGCCTTGAACAGATTGCGCATCGCGTGCCCCCCGCCGTTTGGCGCAACGTAACCCGGCGAGCGGGCGGTGCCTAGGCCGCCATGCCGTCGAATTGCAGCTTCGCCAGGCGGGCATAGAGGCCCTTGGCGGTGCTCAGGCTGGCGTGGGTGCCTTCCTCGACGATCCGGCCCTGGTCAAGGACGATGATGCGGTCGGCGGCGCGGACCGTCGCCAGGCGGTGGGCGATGATGATCGTCGTTCGCTCCTCCATCAGCCGCTCGAGCGCGTCCTGGACCAGTTTCTCGCTTTCGGCGTCCAATGCGCTGGTCGCCTCGTCGAGCAGCAGCAAAGGCGCCCGGCGCAACAAAGCGCGGGCGATGGCGATGCGCTGGCGCTGACCGCCCGACAGCCGGGCGCCGCCTTCGCCCATGAAGGTGTCGAGGCCGTCCGGCAGGGCGCGGAGGAAGGTCTCGGCATTGGCGTCGCGCGCCGCTTCCCACAATTCGTCCTCGCCTGCGTCCCAATTGCCGTAGCGGAGGTTGTCGCGAGCCGAGGCGGCGAAGATCACCGTTTCCTGCGGCACCATGGCGATGCGGCCGCGGACGTCGGCCGGATCGGCGTCACGCAGATCGACGCCGTCGATGAGGACGCTGCCGGCCGCCGGGTCGTAAAAGCGTTGGGCGAGCTGGAAAATGGTCGATTTGCCGGCCCCCGACGGGCCGACCACCGCTAGTTTCTCATTGGGCCGGACGGCGAGCGAAAAATCGTGCAGGGCCGAGACGTCGGGCCTGGTCGGGTAGCGGAACTCGACGGCGCGGAACTCGAGCACGCCATTGGCGGGCTCGGGCAGTGGCGTTGGCGTGGCGGGCGCCTTGATGGTCGGCTCGGCGACCAGCAGCTCGTTCAGGCGCTCGGCGGCACCGGCGGCGCGCAGCAAATCGCCATAGACTTCCGACAGCGCCCCGAAGGCGCCGGCGAGGAGGCCGCCATAGAGGACGAAGGCGGCGATGGTGCCGCCGGTGATGCGACCCGCCGAGACGTCGATCGCGCCCTGCCAGATGACCATGGTGATGGCCGAGAACATCAAGGCGATGATGATGAAGGTCATCAGCGCCCTGAGGCCGATCCGGCGCTTGGCGGTGCTGAACACGGTTTCGGTGGCCTCAGTGAAGCGCTCGGCCTCGCGCCGCTGCTGGTTGAAGGCCTGGACGATCTTCATCGCCCCGAGCACCTCGCCGGTCAGCGTGCCGACGTCGGCGATGCGGTCCTGGCTGTGGCGGGAAATGGCGCGGACCCGTCGCCCGAGCAGGGTCAGGGGCACGACGACCAGGGGAATGCCGAGCAGCATCATGGCGGCGAGCTTGGGCGCCAGCACGAACAATATGACGGCGCAGGCGGTGCCCATGACGACGTTGCGCAGCGCCACCGAGACGGTGGTGCCGACGACCTGCTCGATGATGGTGGTGTCGACGGTGATCCGGCTGGTGATCTCGGCCGGGCGATTCTCCTCGAAGAAGCCGGGGGCCATGCGCAGCAGGTTGCGGTGCACGGCCAGCCGGATGTCGGCGACGACCCGCTCGCCGATCCACGAGACGAAATAGAAGCGGACGGAGGTGGCGAGCGCCATCGCCAGCACCAGCATCAGCAGATATTCGAACCAGCGGCTGATGTCGCCACCGCCCGAGAAGCCTTTGTCGATGATCAGCTTGAAGGCATAGGGCACGCCCGACGTCGCCGCCGCCGCGACCAGCAAGGCGATGCCGGCGGCGAGCAATTGCCACGGGTAATGCAGCGCCTTGCCCCACACCATGCGGAGGCTGGAAAGGCTGCGCTTGCCCGGCTGTGATGCGTTGCTGACCATCCCCGTTCACCCGACTAGCAGCGTGGCGCGCTCGCCTCAATTGCCGCGACGCGATCATTGCAGTGCAGCATTTTTCCTTGCCGTCGGGTCCAAGCGCGCCCACATCCGTTGATGGGGACGGCACAATCAAGGAAATTGGATGCTCTACGACGCCTATGAAGTGCAAAAATCCTGGCTGGCGGGGGCAAGCCGGGCCGCTTCCATGGGGTCCGGATGGCTGCACAATCCCGCCAATCCTTGGTCTTACGGGTCGATGGGGCCGCTGGTCGCCGCCAGCCTCGACGTCTTCGCCCACGCCGCGGCGCCGCGCGGCAAGCCCGAGTTCGGCATCGCCGAGACCAAGGTCGGCCGCAAGACGGTTGCCGTCAGCGAGGAAATCGTCCTGCGCAAGCCGTTCGGGCAATTGAAGCATTTCGCCAAAACGGGCGTCGTCGGCCA
>DAIPLM010000198.1:0-3292 GCA_036769205.1 Sphingomicrobium sp. | reverse complement strand
CCTTCGCGAACTTTACCGTCCTGCCCGAGATCGCGGTGGCGAAGATCGATCCGGCGGCGCCGTTCGACAAGGCCTGCTACATCGGCTGCGGGGTGACGACGGGCGTCGGCGCCGTCGTCAACACCGCCAAGGTCCGGCCGGGCGACAATGTCGTCGTCTTCGGCCTGGGCGGCATCGGCCTCAACGTCATCCAGGGCGCGCGACTGGCCGGCGCCGACCGCATCGTCGGGGTCGACGTCAATCCGGGCAAGGAGGAATGGGGCCGCAACTTCGGCATGACCGACTTCGTCAATCCGAAAGACGTGCCCGATGTCGTCGCCCATCTCGTCGCCATGCTCGACGGCGGCGCCGACTACAGCTTCGACTGCACCGGCAACACGGAGGTCATGCGCCAGGCGCTCGAATGCTGCCATCGCGGCTGGGGGACCAGCATCATCATCGGCGTCGCCGAGGCCGGCAAGGAAATTTCCACCCGGCCGTTCCAGCTGGTCACCGGCAGGAATTGGCGCGGAACCGCGTTCGGCGGCGCGCGCGGCCGGACCGATGTGCCGAAGATCGTCGACTGGTACATGGCCGGCAAGATCGCCATCGATCCGATGATCACCCATGTGCTGACATTGGACGACATCAA
Organism: Sphingomicrobium sp.; assembly: GCA_036769205.1. Lineage (GTDB taxonomy): Bacteria > Pseudomonadota > Alphaproteobacteria > Sphingomonadales > Sphingomonadaceae > Sphingomicrobium. The sequence goes on along the minus strand of DAIPLM010000198.1, from coordinate 2,661 downwards.
CCGGGGCTTTGCGCTGATGCACGCCGGAGAAAGCATCCGCAGCGTCGTGGTTTACTAGGGGAGGATAGGCAATGTTCAGTCATGTGATGGTCGGCTCCAACGACCTCGACCGGTCGAAGGGGTTTTATGACGCTCTGTTTGGCAAGGAAGGCCGGCGCGACGACAAGGGCCGCTTGAGCTACGGCCGCAAGGGCGCAGTATTCATGGTCACGTCGCCGATCGATGGCGAGGCGGCCTGCCACGCCAACGGCGGCACCATCGGCTTCGCCTTCGACAGCCCGGAGGAAGTCGACGCCTGGCACCAGGCGGGTGTCGCGGCCGGCGGCACGTCAATCGAGGATCCGCCCGGTTTTCGCGCCAATGCCTTCGGCAAGCTCTACCTCGCTTATTTGCGCGACCCCGACGGCAACAAGCTTTGCGGGCTGCACCGGCCGCCGCAATGAGCGTGGAGGTCGTCTCTGAGACCAAGTCGCACGGCGGGCGACAGCTGGTCTGCAAACATCCGTCGTCGGCGACGACCACCGACATGGTGTTCTCGGTCTTCCTGCCGCCGCAGGCGGAAAGCAGCGATTGCCCGGTGCTCTGGTATCTGTCCGGCCTGACCTGCACCCATGCCAACGTCACCGAGAAAGGCGAATATCGCGCCGCCTGCGCCGAGCACGGCGTGATCTTCGTCGCCCCCGACACGTCCCCCCGCGGCCCCGACGTGCCCGACGACCCGGAAGGGTTGTGGGACTTCGGCCAGGGCGCGGGCTTCTATGTCGATGCGGCGCAGGCGCCTTGGGCGACCCATTTCAACATGTGGACGTATCTCGCCGAGGAACTGCCGGCATTGGTCGCGGCGGAGTTCCCGGTGGACAGGGCGCGGCAGGGCATCAGCGGCCATTCGATGGGCGGCCATGGCGCGCTGACCCTGGCGCTCGGCCTGCCAGGCCGGTTCAAGAGCGTGTCGGCTTTTTCGCCAATCGTCGCGCCCGGCCAGGTGCCGTGGGGCCAAAAGGCGCTGAACCATTATCTCGGCCCGGATGAGACCGCGTGGCGGCGGCACGATACGGTGGCGATGATCGAGGACGGCGCGCGGCTCGACGAGCTATTGGTCGACATTGGCGACGCCGACCCCTTCCTCGACAAGGAATTGAAGCCCGAGCTGCTCGAAGCCGCCTGCCGCGACGCCGGCATCCCGCTGACCCTGCGCCGCCAGCCCGGCTACGACCATAGCTATTATTTCATCTCGACCTTCATGGCCGACCACGTCCGCTGGCACGCCGAGCGGCTGCGCTGACCATGGACTGGACGGACCAGGCGATCGCGGCCGGCGCGGCGCTGGCGGTAGGTCTGCTGGTCGGCATCGAGCGCGGCTGGAAGCTGCGCGAGGCGCCCGAGGGCACAAGGGTCGCGGGGGTCCGCACTTTCACCCTGCTCGGGCTGCTCGCCGGATTGGCGGGACTGATTTCTACCACAGGACATGTCGTCGCCGGCGGGGGCCTGGTCGCCGCCGCCGCTGCAGTCCTTGCCATCGGCTATGGCCGCAACCCCGTTGCCGAGGCCAGGCCGGACGCGACGACGCCAATTGCCGGGCTGGTCACGTTGGGCCTCGGCTTCCTCGCCGGCAGCGGCAATCCGTCGCTGGCGATCGCTGTCGCAACTCTGGTGACCCTGCTCCTGGCCTTGCGGACGGAAGCGCATGGCCTGATCGAGCGCCTCGACGAGCAGGACGTCAAGGCGCTCGCCCGTTACGCGGTGATCGCCGGCGCCGTGCTGCCGTTCCTGCCCGAAGGCAATTACGGGCCCTACGACGCCTGGAACCTGCGGCAGCTGTGGCTGGTCGTCGTCCTGGTCACGGGCTTCTCGTTCATCGGCTATGCCGCCAACCGCATCTTCGGCGCTCGCCATGGTACGCTCGCCACCGCCATCATCGGCGGCGCCTACAGCTCGACTGCCGTCACCCAATCGCTGGCGCAGCGGCTGGGCAGCGGCCACGGTGGCGGCGCCGAGCCGGCCGGGATCGCGCTCGCCAGCGCCGTCATGTATTTGCGCGTTCTGCTACTCGTCGCGGTGCTGGCGACCCGGGTGCTGGTCGACTTTGCCATTCTCATCCTGCCCGCGACGCTGGTCGGTGCCGGCGCCGGCTATTGGCTGTACCGCAAGGCGGAAGGCGGCGAGAAGCCGGTGCCGCCGGGCAACCCGATCGAGATGCTCCCGGCGCTCTTCTTCCTGCTGTTCGTCGCGGTGGCGACGGTCGGCGCGCGGTGGGCGGAGGGTCGGTTCGGCGACGAGGGCATCGCCCTCCTCATCTTCATCATGGGCAGCCTTCATGTCGATGCCGCCATCGTCACCCTGGGTGGCCTTCCTCCGGATGCCATCTCTCCCGCGCTCGCGGCTTTGGCGCTCGGCGGGACCATCCTCGCCAACATGAGCGTCAAGCTCGGCATCACCATCGCCTACGGCCGCAGCCGCGGGACCAGCGCCGCGCTGGCGCTGGGTGCGAGCATGGCGGCGCTGGCGGTGAGTCTGGTGGTGGCGTGGCTGCGGTTGTGAGGGCTGTCACCATTTTGCCGAAGGCTGCCCCGCAGCCTTCCAACATGGTGACCCCTACGGGAATCGAACCCGTGTTTCAGCCGTGAAAGGGCCGCGTCCTAACCGCTAGACGAAGGGGCCGCT
>DAIPLM010000197.1:0-3294 GCA_036769205.1 Sphingomicrobium sp. | reverse complement strand
CGCGCCGAATTGACGACTGCTTCGAAATCCGCCGCCGCGGCGTCGAAATAATGCATCCGGGCGCCGTCGAGCAGGATTAAATAGAGCCGGCCGCCGATGACCGCCCCGACTGCTCGCCCGCGGCGCCAGACCTCGTCCTGGTCGAGATGGTCGTAATCCCATTGGAAACCGGGATAGCCCATCAAGGTCCGCGGCTTGAGCGAGGTCGTTTTCAAGTCGACGGTGCCGGCCTTGACCCGATAGAAGCTCTCCAGCATCGCCGTCACCTCAGGCGCGGTCATGTCGGACCGGAACTTGGGCACCTGCTGGGCATCGCGCTTGTTCTGGCGGATGATGTAGCGCCCGCCCTTCAAACCGGTGACGAAGCTCATGCTATCGAGATAGGGGCCGTTCAGCGTCCAGTCCTCGACGGCGCGAATGTCGTCGATCGCCCAGGCGGTGCTGACCCGGTTCCACTCGCGCGGCGGCGTCACCGCCATCGAGCCGTCGCCGACCGAGGTGCTGCGCGGCCGCACCAGCGAATAGCCGCCGAAGCCATAGCCTTCGCCGCCGACGCTCGAGCAGCCGGACAGCGCCAGACCGGCGACGAGAACGGCGATCATCATGCGTTTCATGGGTTGCACGCCCCTTATTGCTGGATCTGCTGGCGGATGAACGGCGCGTCCGGCGCGTTCGGCGCCATCGCCAAATAGCGGGTGTAGGCCGCCCGCGCCTCGGGCAGGTGGCCGGCCTTTTGCAGCATGACGCCGTGCCAGCGCCAGGCATCGGGCGGCGCGTCAGGATATAAAACGGCATTGGCATAGCCAAGGGCGGCGCGGGCATCGTCGCCGGCGCGGTTGCGCAGCCGCCAGATTTCCGCCTCGTAAAAGCGCAGCAGGCCGTTCCAGCCGTCGATCGCCAGCGTCTCGACGATATATTGGCTGGCGCCCGGGTCGTTCAATTTGACCTGGTCGTCGAGCAACATCGGCCGGATCGCAGCGATCGCCTGCAGGTATCGGGCGCGGCCATCGTCATAGGCCCGGCCCGGCACCGTCACCTCGGCGGCCGAAGCCTTGAGGTCGGCCCGGCGCGCCTCCGGCAGCGGGTGGGTTTCGAACAGGCTGATGCGGCGGTCGCGATGCTTCTTGCGGCGATAGCGCGCCGAGGCGTCGAGCTCGGCGATCAATTGGTCCCAGGTCTCCGACATCGCCATCGGCCTCAACCCCTGCTCGGCGATCAGCTTAAGGCCCATGGCATCCGCCTCGGCCTCGAGCGTCCGGCTGTATTTCAGCAAAGTCAGGATGGTGCCGAGTTGGGCGAGCTGGACGAGGTTGCCGGTATAGACGCCCGCGGCGCCGCCGGCGACCCCGGCACCCATCGCCAGGATCGAGAAGATATCGGTCTTCATCCGCATGTCGCGCCACTGGCGGATCTGGTGCTTGCGCAGGAAATGGCCCGATTCATGGGCGATGACGCCGGCAAGCTGGGCCTCGTTGCGCATGCGCAGCAGCAGGCCCGAGAACACCACCGCGAAACCGGTCGGAAACATCATCGCGTTGAACTCAGGAATGCGGGCGACGTAGATACGCATGTCCTTCGCCGCCGGGCCGCCGACGCGGCCGATCAGCCCGCGGACATAATCGGTCGTCGGCTTGTCCTGGATCAGCAGGTTGGAGCCGGAGATTTCCTCCTCGACGCGGTCCATCAGCTGCCAGATGCCGACCTCGTCTTTGTCGGTCGGGCGGTAGCCGGGGCCGATCAGCGGCACCATGCTCGACGGCGGGATGCGGGCCTGGGCAACGCCGGTGGCGAGCGTCGCCGCGGCGGCGGCGCTGCCGCCGAGCAAAGCGCGTCGGCTGAGCGCGAGGCAATTGGCGCACATCAGCCCTTGTCCTTCAGCCGCCGCCGCACGGCCTTGCCCGGCTTCATCCGGTCGAGCAGTCGGTCGACCATCTGCGCCGCGCCCTCGGGCTTGCGGATGTCGCCCATGTTGATGCCGGCGATCTGGGTGCCGGTTTGAAGGACGTTGAACCAGACGACGTCGCCGGTGTGCAAATCGACCAAAGAGGCATAAGCGAACTGGCCGCCGCCGCCGATATTGGGAGCGCAAAAACCGACGACGCAGCCGGCGACGCCAAGCACCTGCAGCGCCACCCGCCCGGTCGAGGCGAAGCTGTCCTCGGCATAGAGGAACAAGGCATAATCCATGCCGGTGCGCTGGCCGAGGCGGACGGCGTCCTCGCCAAGCGTCCAGTCGAGGCCCTTGCCGCGCTTGGTCGGCAGGTAGCGGCCGGAGTAGCGATGCAGCGCAATCGACTGGCCGACCGCGTAATGCAGCCGCTCGAGCTCGGCGACGGTCTCCGGCGCGATTCCCGGCAGGCTGTCGCGCCGCTCCATGATGATCGCATTGCCGCCTCGCTCGGCCTGCTGGGCCTTCAAGGCGGCAATCAGGTTGAGGCGGGCCTGCTCGGTCCAGTCGGCGCGCGGCTCGACCATGCCGCCGGTGGTGACCGACCCGACCGAGACGTCGGGGCGCATGACCAACAATTTGTAATTGCCCTGCGGCGGCGTGAACTCGACATTGGCATATTGCTTGGTCTGGACGCAGGCAGCGAGCGCCAGCGGCGCGACGCAGATCAACACGGGCAAGCGACGCATACCGGCCTCTCCTTCCGCTTCTCGGCCACCCGGCGCGACGAACGCAGAACAAGGACAAACGCTTCACTCAGGCGAGTGACGGGTGCGATTTATGCTGTGTTTTCCGATGTTTGCAAGCGTTTATCGCGGGCAGGCAACGCCCGCCATGGCCAGGCACTTGCCGTCGATCGAACCCGCCGGCACCGGCAAGCCGATTATCGCCGCCAGCGTCGGCATGATGTCGACCGTCTCGACCGCCTGGTCGCTGGCGGTCCCGGCGACACCCTTGCGCCAGAAGGCGATCGGCACCCGGCGGTCATAATCCCACGGGCTGCCGTGGGTCGCCGCATAGCCTGGCGACGGCACCGGAATCGGCATGATGTTCTCCTTGAGGACGACGATCAGGTCGCCCGAGCGGGCCGGGTCGAACGAAGCGCGAACGCGCTCGAGGATCGACCAAAGGTCGGGCGGCCCTGACGGCATCGGCGCCGCCATGATCTCGTCCCGCGTATAAACCGCATGGACCTGGGGATGCGCCGCATAGGCCGCCTTCGCCGCCTGAATCACCGCCGGCTTTTGCGCCTCGGGAACGGCGGCATCGACCCAGACGTCGTCGCCGATGCCGAGGCCCTCGAGGACGCTCTCGGTCACGTTGAAGCGCGGCGCCAGCAGCTTGCC
>DAIPLM010000196.1:0-3295 GCA_036769205.1 Sphingomicrobium sp. | reverse complement strand
CACCTGGAAGAAGACGACGCCGTCGACCGCGACCATAGCATTGTCCTTGGTGATGATTTCCTGCCCCGGAATATCGACCACCTGCTCCATCATGTTGATCTTGTGGCCGACGCGATAGACGAATGGCGTCACCAGATTCAGGCCCGGCTCGGCGACCCGGACGAAGCGGCCGAACCGCTCGATCGTGTAACGATAACCCTGGCTGACGATCTTGACGCTCATCATCACGACGAGCAGCACCAGGACGGCAACCGCGATCAAAAAATATTCAAGCATGGCTCTACCTCACAACTGGCGACATGATGCAGTCGCTTGGCCAAGGTTGGAAGGGAAATCGGCATGAGCATCGACTGGCTGCGGGGGACCATGCTGTTCCTGCCCGCCTCGGACCCCGGCAAGATCGCCAAGGCGCGCGAATCCGGAGCCGACCTCATCGTCCTCGACCTCGAGGATGCGGTGAAGCCCGAAGACAAGGCGAAGGCGCGGGACGCCGCCGTCGCGGCGATCGGCGAGGACTGGCCGATGCCGGTCGCCATTCGCATCAATTCCCATGACAGCGAATGGCACCCGCACGACATCGTCGCGGTGATTCACGCCAAGCCGGATTTCATCATTGTCCCGCGCGCCGCGGGCAAGGAGGACATCGCCTTTGTCCGCAACCAGACCGGCAAGCCGGTCGCCGCGATGGTCGAGACGGCGAAGGGGCTGGTCGCCATCCATGAGACGGCCAGAGAGGCGGCGGCGCTCATCGCCGGCACCAACGATCTTGCCGCCGACCTCGGCCTGCCGCCCGGCGCCGGGCGCCAACCGCTGCAGATGGCGCTCCAGTCTATCGTCGTCGCCGCCCGGGCGGCGGACATCACCGTCTTCGACGGGGTGTTTAACGGGCTCGACGATACCGACGGCCTGGCGGCGGAATGCGCCGACAGCCGCCGGCTCGGCTTCGACGGCAAGAGCCTGATCCATCCCAACCAGATCGCACCCTGCCGCGCCGCCTTCGCCCCGACCGCCGACGAGATCGCCCGCGCCGAGCGCCTGATCGCGGCGGCGAAAGGCGGCGCCGAACGGTTCGAGGGCGCGATGATCGAGCGCATGCACGTCGAGGCCGCCGAGCGATTGCTCAAGCGCCAATGAAGCGGCTGCTGCCGGCCTTCCTGTTGCTCGCCGCCTGCGCGACTCCGCAGGCTTCGCCGCCGCCAACGCCGGTGGACGAGGTCGAAATGCGATCGACCATCGCCATTCTCGCCAGTGACGCCTTCGAAGGTCGCATGGCCGGCACTCCGGGCGGCGACAAGGCCGCGGCCTATCTCGCCGAGCGCTTTCGCGCCGCCGGGCTCGAGCCGCCCTCCGGTGGATATGCGCAAGGCTTCAAAGTCGACCGCAAGCCGACGCCGCCGCCGGCGGAATCGGCTAAGCTGCCCGCCGGGCAGCGCAATTTCATCGACCAGATGAACCGACGCGGGCCATTCACTGCCTTCAATATCGTCGGCATGGCGCCGGGCCGCGACCCCGATGGCCGTGTCGTCCTGGTCATGGCCCATTACGACCATCTCGGAATCTGCGAGCCGGAGGGCGCGCCCGACCGCATCTGCAACGGCGCCGTCGACAATGCCAGCGGCGTCGCGGCTTTGATCGCCGTTGCCGAGCGGGTGGCCAGGCTCGGCTTCGACCGCGACGTCTGGTTCGTCGCCACCAGCGCCGAGGAATGGGGGTTGCTCGGGGCCAAGGCCTTCGCGGATCGTCCGCCGGTGCCGCTCGCCGACATCATCGCCGGCTTCAACCTCGACACCATCGCCATCGCCCCCAAAGGCGCGCCGGTGGCGATGGTCGCGGCCAAGGGCTCGACCCTGGAGCCGCTGGTGCGCGCGGCAGCGGCAGCAATGGGCCGGGCCTGGGACGGCGACGACGAAGCCGCCCCGTTCCTCCAGCGCCAGGACGGCTGGGCGCTCGCCCAGCGCGGCGTGCCGATGATCATGGCCGGCGGCAGCTTCAGCGACCTGAAATTGCTCAACGCCTTCCTCGCCAGCGTTTATCACAGCCCCGCCGACGAATTGCGCCCCGGCACCGAGCTGGGTGGCGCCGTCGACGACGCCAATCTGCATGTCGAGCTGGTGCGCCGCGCCGCCTCGCGTTCCATCATGCCGTCGTTCGGCGCGGTCCCGCAGCTTGGGCGCCGCTAGCCAGGCCCTTGGCGAATCGGGCGATTGTTGGCATGGGCCGATATGGCCGATCAATCCAACGCTTCCGACATTCCCCTGGGCCTGACGTTCGACGACGTGCTGTTGCAGCCGTGCGAATCCTCCGTGCTGCCGAGCCAGGCCGACACCCGCAGCCTGCTGACCCGCGAAATCCCGCTCAACATCCCCATCCTGGCGTCGGCGATGGACACCGTCACCGAGGCCGACATGGCGATCGCCATGGCGCATCTGGGCGGCATCGGCGTGCTTCACCGTAACATGGACGTCGAGGCCCAAGTCGCCGCCGTCCGCGCCGTCAAGCGCTTCGAATCGGGCATGGTCGTCAACCCCATCACCATGCGCCCCGACCAGTCGCTGGCCGAGGCGCTGGAGCTGATGAAGGCCAATGGCATCAACGGCATCCCGATCGTCGAGGCTTCGGGCAAATTGGCCGGCATCCTCACCCATCGCGACGTCCGCTTCGCCGAAAACCCGAAGCAGAAGGTCAGCGAACTGATGACCAGGGACAATCTCGCCAAGGTCCCCTTGGGCACCAGCCAGGAGGACGCCCAGCGCATCCTCCACCAGCGCCGGATCGAGAAACTGCTGGTGGTCGACGAGGACGACCATTGCGTCGGCCTGATCACCGTCAAGGACATCGAGAAATCGGTCGCCTCGCCGCTCGCCACCAAGGACGGCGAGGGGCGGCTGCGGGTGGCGGCGGCGACCACGGTCGGCGATGCCGGCTTCGAGCGGTCGCGGGCTTTGATCGACGCCGGCTGCGACTGCATCGTCATCGACACCGCCCATGGCCATAACCGCGAGGTGGCAAAAGCGGTCGAGCGGGTGAAGGGGCTGTCGAACAGCGTCCAGATCGTCGCCGGCAATGTCGCCACCGCCGAAGCCACCAGGGCGCTGGTCGATGCCGGCGCCGATGCAATCAAGGTCGGCATCGGCCCGGGCTCGATTTGCACCACCCGGATCGTCGCCGGCGTCGGCGTGCCGCAGCTGACCGCCATCATGTCCGCCGCGAGCGAAGCGCAAAAGGCCGGCGTCCCGGTCATCGCCGACGGCGGCATCCGCACCAGCGGCGACATCGCCAAGGCGCTCGCCGCCGG
>DAIPLM010000195.1:1436-3330 GCA_036769205.1 Sphingomicrobium sp. | reverse complement strand
CGCCAGGGCTAACCACCCACTCGACCTGAAACTCCCTGCCCGGTTCCGCATTTGGAACCGTGCCATGGCGCGCGCGTTCGTTTCGCCATTGTAAGCAGTCTACAGGGAGACAGTGAAATGGCCGATGACAAAGAACCGGTCGACCGGACAACCATCGTCGAAACCGATGGCGGCGGCAGCGGCGGAGTCGTCGCCGTGGTGCTGCTGATCATCGTCGTGCTTGTGCTGCTGTTCCTGTTCCGCGACCAGCTCGGCTTCGGCGGCCAGGACACCGACATCAACATCCCCGACAAGGTCGAGGTGAACGTCAATTAGCCAGCTTGGGCCGGCCCGGTCGCGAAGGCCAGGGCCGGCCCGGCTTCCCCCGCGGCGGTTTGAATTCCGCGACCGGTCGGGGTAACGCGGGCGGCGCATGAGCCATCCCTTCGCCCTCAACCGAATCCACCATGCCGCCTATCGCTGCAAGGATGCCGGCGAGACCGTCGCCTGGTACAACCAAGTGCTCGGCATGCGCTACACCAACGCCTTTGCCGAGGACCATGTCCCGTCGACCGGCGCCCATGACCCCTACATGCACGTGTTCCTGGATTGCGGCGGCGGCAACGTCCTCGCCTTCTTCGAGCTGCCCAACCAGCCGGAGATGAGCCGCGACCCCAACACGCCCGAATGGGTGCAGCACATCGCCTTCGAAGTCGCCGACCTCGACGCCTTGGCCGCCGCCAAGGCCCATATCGAGGCGCAGGGGGTCGAAGTGCTCGGGCCGACCTATCACGGCATTTTCCGCTCGATCTATTTCTTCGACCCCAACGGCCATCGGCTCGAGCTGGCGTGCAACATCGGCACCCCCGAGCAATATGCCGAGCTCGCGCGCGTGGCGCCGCTGATGCTCGAGGAATGGAGCCGGACCAAGAAGGCCCCACAGCACGCCCAATGGCTGCACGTCGACCCCGGCTCCCTCGCCGAATGACCGCCGACCCGGCGCTCGCCCGATTGATGATTGGAATCGCATGAAGCTCGCGTCCCTGAAGCACGGCCGCGACGGCCGGCTGGTGATCGTCTCCGATGATCTCGCTTATTATGCCGACGCCGGTCACATCGCCCCGACCCTGCAGGCCGCGCTCGACGAATGGGAGCGGACCGAGCCGCTGCTGAAGCTGCTCGCCACCGATTTGCAGCACGCCTCGATCCCGCTCGAGCGCTTCCACGAGCGCGAGGCCGCGGCCCCATTGCCGCGCGCGTACCAATGGGCGGATGGCTCGGCCTATGTGAATCATGTCGCCTTGGTGCGGCAGGCGCGCGGCGCCGAGATGCCGGAGAGCTTCTGGCACGATCCCTTGATGTACCAGGGCGGGTCGGACGGTTTCCTCGGGCCGCGCGACGAGATCCCGCTGGCCGACGAGACCTGGGGCTGCGACCTGGAAGCGGAAGTGGTGGTCGTCACCGGCGACGTGCCGCAGGGCGTTTTGCGAGATGAAGCGCTCGGCCTCATCCGGCTGGTCGGCCTGACCAACGACGTGTCCCTGCGCAACCTTATTCCCGGTGAGTTGGCCAAGGGTTTCGGTTTCTTCCAGTCGAAGCCGGCGTCGAGCTTTTCGCCGGTGTTCGTTACTCCCGAGGCGCTCGGCGAGCGCTGGTCGGACGGCAAGCTGCATGGCGCGCTGGAGGTCGGGCTAAACGGCCAGCCATTCGGCCGCGCCGACGCCGGCGCCGACATGACCTTCGATTTCGGCACCCTGATCGCCCATGCCGCCAGGACCCGGAACCTCGGCGCCGGGACGATCATCGGCTCCGGCACCGTCTCCAACCGCGACGAGGGCGGCGGCCCCGGGCGGCCGGTCGCCGACGGCGGCCTCGGCTACAGCTGCATCGCCGAGCTGCGGATGGTCGAGACGAT
>DAIPLM010000195.1:0-1336 GCA_036769205.1 Sphingomicrobium sp. | reverse complement strand
AGCCGCGCCGTCACTTGCATCCGCTCCTCGCCGCTCTCCGCGATCGGGCAGCCGATCGCCGCGCCGACCGCCGCTAATTCGGCCATGCCGGCGAGGATCAGCGGCCGGCATTCGGTCAGCAGGCGGTCGGCGGTGGCCAGGGTCAGCGCCGACAAGGGATTGATCGTCGCATTGCCCCACAATTTGTACCAGATCGTCCGGCGGATGTTGTTGCTTGGGTCGGGACGAATGCCGGCGCCCTCGAACAAGGCGCACAAGCGGTGGACTCGTTCGCTGGCGCCGCCGGCCGGGTCGCCGAGGATCAGTTTGTCGGCGTGGGCGACGACCACCCGCGCCGGGCCGTCGCGGCGGCAGGCGGCATGGACAACGCAGCCGACCACCTGCGCCTCCGGCAAGTCGGCGGCGATGGCGCCGTCGGGGTCGACCGAGCGCAACGGCTCGCCGTCCGGGAACCACCAGGGCACACCGTTCAGCATTGGCAGGATGATGGTACCCGGGCCGATCATCGGCGCCGCGGCGCGGGCGGCGGCGGCCAGGGCGGGCGCCTTGACGGCGATGATCAGGAGATCCTGCTCGCCGACATCCTCCGCTTGCTCCGACACCCGCGGGTGGGCGAGCGTAGAGACACCTCCCTCGACCAGCTCGAGCCCGCCCTGCAATGCCTCGGCGGTCGCGCCCCGCGCGATCAAGGCCACCGACTCGCCGGCCGCCGCGAGCCTGGCCGCGACCCAGCCGCCGATGGCGCCGGCGCCGATGATGCCGATTCTCATGGCCAGGCTATGCCGTTGGTCGTCGCCGTTCGTCCACCGGTCGATGCGCGCCGCCGCTTCGGCGCTCGTTTCGGCGCCGGACGAAATCGCCGCTCGGCGCCGTCGAAGCGGACGCGAAAGGCAGCAAGATACGAGTCATTGTCCCCACTGCCGCCATCCGCGGCGCAAAAGGGAGAATGACCATGCAAGGACGCAAAGCCCCCACCGTCGTTGCCGCGCTCCTGACTGGAATCGTGGCCTTTTCCATGACCGGCTCACCGGCTGCGGCGCAGGACCAGAGGTTCACGGTCTACGGCGAAGCCGCCAGGGGCCAGCTGGAGCGGGTTGCCTTCGCCGACCTCGACCTCGCCGGCGCCAGCGGTCAGGCCCGGTTGCACCATCGCGTCGGCGCCGCGATCGAGCGCGTCTGCGACCTCGACCTCGGCCGCGACGGCCTCCAGGACCGCGGCTATTATGCCTGCGCCGGCAACGCATGGGGCAACGCCGCTCCGCAAATCGCCGAAGCGGTCGCCACCGGCAAGACCAGCCTCGGCGCGGCGATCGTCGTCATCGGACGGTGAAATCCG
>DAIPLM010000194.1:0-3373 GCA_036769205.1 Sphingomicrobium sp. | reverse complement strand
ACGTGAAGGGTGTCAGCCACGTCATCAACTTCGACGTGCCGTGGCAGCCCGACGATTATATCCACCGCATTGGCCGCACCGGCCGCGCCGGGATGACCGGCATCGCGATCACGCTCGCGACCCGCGCCGACGGCGAAGCGGTCGAGCGGATCGAGAAATTGATCGGCCACAAGATTCCGCGCGCCGGCGAGCCCGCTCATGACGACGAGGCGGCACCCGAGGCCAAGCCCGCCCGCACGCGCAAGCCGGCACGCGAGGCCAAAGCCGAGGAAGCCGCTAAGCCCGCGCCCGCCGCCAAAGCGCCCAGGCCGCCGCGCCCCGACAAGCCCAAGCCTGCCAAACAGGCCGACGCACCGGCGAAAGCACCGAGTGCCGAGCAGCCACCCTCGCCCGCATCCTCGCCGGTGGTCGAAGACATCAAGGACGAGTGGAACGGTCCGCTGCCAGGCTTTCTGTCGGTCGGCGCCGGCTAGGTCCGTCCCCGTCGCTGGAAAGCGGCTGTCATCGTTCCTAGCTTTGGTTCCTCGAGCAAAAGGAACCGCGATGACCGACAGTGCCGACTATGTTCTTCCCCAAGTGTGGACTTGGGAGAGCCCGAGCGGGGGCCAGTTTGCAAACATCAACCGCCCGGTGGCCGGCGCGACGCACGACCAGGCCCTGCCCGTCGGCAAGCACCCTTACCAGCTCTATTCACTCGCCACGCCCAACGGCCAGAAGGTCGCGATCATGTTCGAGGAATTGCTCGAGCGCGGCCACAAGGACGCGGAATATGACGCCTGGCCGATCCGCATCGGCGAGGGCGACCAATTCTCCAGCGGCTTCGTCGCCATCAACCCCAATTCCAAGATTCCGGCGCTGGTGGACCGCAGCGGAGCGGAGCCGGTGCGGGTGTTCGAATCCGGATCGATCCTCATCTATCTCGCTGAGAAGTTCGGCGAGTTCCTGCCATCATCCGGACCGAAACGCGCCGAAACCCTGAACTGGCTGTCCTGGCAGATGGGCGCGGCGCCCTTCCTCGGCGGCGGCTTTGGTCATTTCTTTGCTTATGCGCCGACCAAGCAGGAATATCCGATCAACCGCTATGCAATGGAGGCGAAGCGGCAACTTGACGTGCTCAACCGCCGGTTGGCCGAGCATGAATTTATTGCCGGCGCCGACTATTCGATCGCCGACATCGCCATCTGGCCGTGGTACGGCGGCATCGCGCTCGGCCGCAGCTACGAAGGCGCCGACGTCTTTCTATCGACGCGTGAATATGATCATTTGCAGCGCTGGGCCAAGGCGATCGACGCGCGGCCGGCCGTCCGGCGCGGGCGGATCGTCAACAAGCTCACGGGCGATCTGAACGAGCAGCTGCATGAGCGCCACGATGCCAGCGATTTCAAGCTCAGGACGCAGGACAAGCTGGCCCCGGTCGACGAGACCGAAGGCGCGAAGGACGACGCGATCTAGCTAAGCCCGATAGCGCAGAAGGAACTGGCTCGCGAACACGTCCAGATGCTGCTCGCCGATCGCGTTCCTCAGTCCCTGCATCAGCCGCTGGTAGAACCACAGATTATGCTCGGTCATCAGCATGGCGCCGAGGATTTCGCCCGATTTCACCAAATGATGGACGTAGGCGCGCTCGAAGGTGGCGCAGGTCGGGCACGGGCAGCCGGGTTCGATCGGCTCCTTGTCTTCGGCGAAGCGGGCGTTGCGGAGGTTGAGCGGGCCATCGCCGGTGAAGGCCTGGCCGGTGCGGCCGGAGCGGGTCGGCAGCACGCAGTCGAACATGTCGATGCCGCGGCGCACCGCTTCGACGATGTCATCGGGCTTGCCGACTCCCATCAAATAGCGGGGCTGGTCGGCGGGGAGCAAGGCGGCCGCGTAGTCGAGGACGCCGCACATCGCCTCGTGCCCCTCACCCACCGCCAGCCCGCCGATAGCATATCCGTCGAAGCCGATGGCGGTCAGAGCCTCGGACGACTGGCGCCGCAAGGGCTCGAACATCGAGCCTTGCTGGATGCCGAACAGAGCGGCGCGACCGGCATGCTCGCCGCCGGCGTCGAAGGCGTCGCGCGATCGCCTGGCCCAGCGCATCGAGCGCTCCATCGAGCTTCGCGCCTGCTCCTCGCTCGCCGGGAAAGGCGTGCATTCGTCGAAGGCCATGACGATGTCGGCGTCGAGCAGCCGCTGGACCTCGATCGAGCGCTCGGGCGTCAGCATGTGCGCCAAGCCGTCGAGGTGGCTCTTGAAGCGCACCCCCTCCTCGCTCTTTTTGGTCAGGTCGCCGAGGCTCATCACCTGGTAGCCACCGCTGTCGGTGAGGATCGGGCGGTCCCAGCCCATGAAGCCGTGCAAGCCGCCCAGTTTCGCCACCCGCTCCGCGCCGGGGCGGAGCATGAGGTGATAGGTGTTGCCAAGGATGATGTCGGCGCCGCTGGCGCGGACGTCCGCCGGCTTCATCGCCTTGACGGTAGCCGCGGTGCCGACCGGCATGAAGGCGGGCGTGCGGATGGCGCTGCGTTGCATGGTAATCTCGCCGGTGCGGGCGGCGCCGTCGGTGGCGGCGATCGAGAAGGCGAAGCGCGACATGGCCGCGCCTCCTAGCGGCTGCAGCCCGGCCTCGCTACAGGCCGCGCATGATCGAGCCCTGGGTCTATCCGGTGCTGACCGCCACCGCCGTCCTCACCGGCTTCATCGACGCCATCGCCGGCGGCGGCGGGCTGATCATGGTCCCAGCCTTGCTGTTTGCCGGCGTGCCGCCGCTCGGCGCGCTGGCGACCAACAAGTTGCAGTCGGTGTTCGGCACCGCCGTCGCCATGCGCAATTTCGCGAAGGCGGGGCTGGTCGACTGGCGCGGCAATTGGTTGACCATCCTGCTGGTGTTCGCCGGCGCGGTCGGCGGCGTGCTGCTGGTGCAGGCTATCGGCGGCAAGGCGCTTGGGCTGATCATCCCGATCCTGCTGGTGGTGGCGGCGCTGTATATCCTGCTCAGCCCGCGGATGAGCGACGAGGACGCGCACCAACGAATGTCGCCGGCGGGCTTCGCGCCGGTCGGCGGGGCGATCGGCTTTTACGATGGCTTTTTCGGGCCGGGGACGGGCACGTTCATGACCACCGCTTTGGTGGCGCTGCGCGGGCATGGGCTGACCAAGGCGACGGCGCTGACCAAGATGTTCAACTTCGCCAGCAATGTTGCGGCGGTCATCGTGTTCGCGATTGGCGGGCAGGTGCTGTGGCTGCTCGGGCTGTGCATGGCGGCCGGGGCGATGGCCGGTGGCTGGATCGGCAGCCACACGGCGATGCGCTTCGGGGCGCGGGTGATCCGGCCTCTGCTGGTCGTCATCTCGCTTGGCCTCACCGGCCGGTTGCTGTGGGGCTATTTCGCGGG
>DAIPLM010000025.1:0-12170 GCA_036769205.1 Sphingomicrobium sp. | reverse complement strand
CCAAGATTTACCAGCCGATCGGCACCAACGGCGACTTCGTCGCCGTCAGCGGCCACTACAACCAGAACCGCAACAATTTCTTCGGCTCGGTCAGCCTCCGCAACGACCGTGCGGTGCCCGGCGGTTTCCCGCAGAGCCGCGACGACCGTGAGTATGACCTTCCGGAGGTCAGTGGAGGCGGTTTTCCGTGCCAGGTCGCCGCGGCGGTGCCCGGCGCTGCCGACGATAACAACAATTGCGGCACGGAGTTCGACCGACGCTACAATCCCTCCAACACCGGCAACATCCGGGGTCAGTCACGCTTTACGTTGATGGACAATCTGACCCTGACGGTCGACCCCAGCTATCAGTACGTTAAGGCCAACGGCGGCGGCACCGACCGCGCCCGCGAATATGGCCGCGACATCAATCCTGCCGGCGGCAACAGCAATTGCTCGACGGCTGCGCCCAGCCCGAACCTAGTGTGCGCACCGGGCTATTTCGCCGGCGATCCCTATTTCGGCGGTGTCGACCTCAATGGCGATGGCGATGTGCTCGATATCGTCAGCATCCTGACGCCGAGCCAGACGCGAACGCATCGAGTCGGCGTCATCGCCGGCCTGCGCTACGACATCAACGACGACCATATCGTCCGGGTCAGTTACACCTTCGACCGCGCCAACCACCGCCAGACCGGCGAAACCGGTTTGCTCAAGCTGAGCGGTGAGCCGTACGACGTCTTCCCGGTCAACGACGAGCTCCATGACGGTCTCGGCTTCCCCATGCAGAAGCGCGACCGCCAGTCCTATGCGACGCTTCACCAGATCGCCGGCGAATGGATCGGGTCGTTCATGCAGGACCGGCTGACCGTGAACGTCGGCGCCCGCCTGCCCTTCTTCAAACGCGACCTGGAGAATTATTGCGCCACCTCGTCGACCTCCGGCTTCGTCGAGTGCAGCGGTCAAAATCCGACGACTGACGAACTCGCGGGCGACCTCAACCCGACTTGGCAGCCGCCGCAGCGCCGCGTCCTGAAGTATGACAAGCTGTTGCCGAACATCGGCGCGGTGTTCGACGTTACCCAGCGGATCAGCGTATTCGGCAACTACGCCAAGGGTCTTTCGGTCCCAGGCACCGACTCTCTCTACGATTCGTTCGGCTTCGCGCCGGACGATGCTGGGGCACACCCGAACCCGGAGATCACCGACACGTTCGATGCCGGACTTCGCTATCGCAGCAGCAAGGTCCAGGCGCAGCTTTCCTGGTGGTACACCAAGTTCACCAACCGTCTCGCTTCGGCCTACGATCCCGAAACCGACCAGACCGTGTTCCGCAACCTCGGTCGTGTCGACAAATGGGGCATTGACGGATCGGTCGCTTATTCGCCGATCCGGGCGCTGACGCTCTATGCCTGGGGCAGCTGGAAGGATGTGGAGATCAAGGACAACATCCAGATCGACAATGTTGGTGGCCCCGGCTTCGATTGCGACGATGCCGACCCCACGTCCGTCATCGGTATCAAGAATTGCGCCTTTACCAAGGGCAACGAAGAAGCTGGTTCGCCGAAATATACGTACGGCCTGTCGGCACTGGCCAGCTTAGGCGACTTCGACTTCGGCATTACAGCCAAGCGCACCGTGCCGCGCTACATCTACGATTCCAATACGCCCGTGTTCATCGGTGACGTGGACAATCTTGGTGACCTGAATCCGGCCAACGATCTGGTTCAGATTTTTGGTTCGAAGGCTCCCGCCTATTGGCTGGTCAACCTTGATGCGCGCTTCAATCTGCGGATGCTCCGCGGGCTGGAGAAGAGCTATTTCTCGCTCAACGTCTATAATCTGTTCGACAAGCTCTACGTCGGCGGCTTCACGGCGGGCCTTAACCAGGGTCTAAATTCGTCGGGAGTCTATGCGAGCGCGCCGAATGCCCAGATCGGCGCTCCGCGGACTGTCTCGGGCACGCTCAGCATTCAATTCTAATCCGGCCCAACGCCGGTCGGATGCGGCGCCGTTCCTTCGGGAGCGGCGCCGTTTCCTTATGTTGACGCTGCGTGTCGCCGCACCTAATTCCAGGGTGCCCGAGCGGGTATGATGTAATGGTAGCCTGTCAGCTTCCCATGCTGAACGCGCGGGTTCGATTCCCGCTACCCGCTCCAAAGCCGACATGCCGGGGCATGTCGAAGCTTTGGAGCGCCCGGCGCACAGCGCCGGGGCGGAGCGCGGCTCCGCGAGATTAAAGGGGCGTAACGAGCGGCTCCGCGCGAGCCGACCCACCACCTCCGGCGACAACCCCCTCCATTTCGGACCAATGCTTAGGGCGCGCTTAGCCCGCGTCGCGCATTACTCGGTCGTGCCGATGACCGCCTTGACCCCCTTGATGGCGCCCGACGCCGCCTTTGACGCCGCCCGCGCCCGGCAGCGCGCCGAAATGCGCAGCAACATGTTCGTCGCGGCGATGCTCTATGGCGCGGACGGCTCCGTCGCCGTGCGCATCCGCAATATGTCGCGGGGCGGCGCCCTGATCGAATGCCCGCCAGGTCTTGCCGAAGGCTCCCCCGTTCGCCTGACTCGCGGCAGCCTCAGCGCCAATGGGCACATCGCCTGGGCGCGCGACAATCGCGCCGGGATCGCGTTCGCGGCGGCGGTCGCCGTCACCGATTGGCTGCCGTGCGGCAACAAGCCGACCGGCCAGCAACGCGTCGATGCGATGATTCACGCCTGCCGCGCCGGTACCGCCCCCGCCCCGGCCGATGGCCCGGCGGTGCGTGGCGTCACCGACGAGGTCCGCCAGCAGCTGCTCGAATTCCGTGACGCGCTAAACCTCGCCGCCGCCGACCTCGCCGCCGACCTTGCGGTCGCCGTCCATCACCCGATCGCGTTGCAGAGCCTCGACGTCACCGCGCAAAGGCTCGAGAAACTGGCGGCCGCCTTGGCCGGCCGCGATCAGATTCCGCCGTCGACGGCGTCGTAGCCGGCCGCTGCCAGCGCCCCTTCCAGCTCCGCCGCGACCTGGCGCGCCAGGCTTTCCTCTTCCGAACGGACGACGAAATTGGCGCCGACCCGGCCCTGCTTGAAGAAGGGATAGCTGCCGATGGCGACGCCGTCGTTGGCGCTCTCCGTCGCGCGCAGCAAATCGGCGACCTCGCTTTCCGCCGCCCAGGCGCCGACGGTCACCGAAACCAATGGCCGACCGCCTTCCAGCGTTCCGGTCAGCGCATCGAGCATACCGGCGCAGATGTGCGGCACGCCGGCGAGGATGAAGAGGTTACCGAACCGGATGCCCGGCGCGCCCGACAATTGGTTGCGGATCAGCTCGGCGCCTTCGGGCACCCGCGCCATCCGCAGCCGCGCCTCCGTGATCCCGCCCTTGTCGGCGTAATATCGCTCCAGGATCGCCCGCGCCTCGGGGTGGACGATGACCCCGACGCCCAGCGCCGCCGCGATCGAATCGACGGTGATGTCGTCGTGGGTCGGGCCGATGCCGCCGGTCGTGAACAGATAATCATGGGCGTCGCGCAACGCGTTGACCGCCTCGACGATGCGCTGTTCGACGTCCGGCACCACCCGCACTTCGGCCAGGCGAATGCCCTGCACGTTCAGCCAGGACGCGACCTGGGCGATGTTACGGTCCTGGGTGCGGCCGGAGAGAATCTCGTCGCCAATGACGACTAGCGCCGCCGTCCACACTTTGCCTTTGCTCAAGCTTGCTCCGTCCATTCGACTTTCCGCGGTCGCAATCCTATTTAGGCGCGATGACCGAATATATCACCGTCTCGACCGAAGACCGGACCGAGGCCCGCAACGGCATCATCAAGCTGCATGGCCCGGACGGCTTTGCCGGCATGCGCGCCGCCGGCCGGCTCGCCGCGAGCATCCTCGACGCCCTCGTCCCGCATGTGGTGCCCGGAGTGACCACCGGCGAGCTCGACGACCTTGTGTACCGGCTGATGATCGAAGGCGGCTCCGTCCCCGCCACCTTGGGCTATCGCGGCTACACCAAGAGTTGCTGCACCTCGATCAACCATGTCGTCTGCCACGGCATCCCCGGCGACAAGGTTTTGAAGGACGGCGACATCGTCAATATCGACGTGACGCCGATCCTGGGCGGCTGGCACGGCGACACCAGCCGTATGTATTTGGTCGGCGACGTGCCGCTGAAGGCCAGGAAGCTGATCGACGTCACTTACGAATGCCTGATGCTCGGCATCGAGCAGGCCCGGCCCGGCAACACCATCGGCGACATCGGCCACGCCATCCAGCGCCACGCCGAGGCGCACCGCTACGGCGTCGTCCGCGATTTCTGCGGCCATGGCCTCGGCCGCCTGTTCCATGATTCGCCGGAAGTCGTCCATGCCGGCCGCCCCGGCACCGGGCCCGAGCTCAGGCCCGGCATGTTCTTCACCATCGAGCCGATGATCAACATCGGCAAACCGGACTGCAAGTTGCTCGACGACGGCTGGACCGCGGTCACCCGCGACCGCTCGCTGTCGGCGCAGTTCGAGCACTCGATCGGCATCACCGAGGACGGCTGCGAGATTTTCACGAAAAGCCCCAAGGGGCTCGATCACCCGCCCTATTAAGCGGCCTTGGCCTTCCGGGCCTCATCCCAGCCCTTGACCAGCACCTCGGCGCTGTCGACGTCCTCGGGGAAATCAACCTCGCCCCATTCGTCGCCCTCGATGTCCAGCGTCCACACCTCGCCGTTCTGGGCGAGGTGGTGGATGACGCGCAAATACCAGATGGTCGTCCCCTCGGCGGTCCGCATCGCTCGGTCGATGGCGTCGCGGAAACGCTCGGCGCCGCCGTCGCGGAAGGCCAGCAGGCCGATGGACTCGGCGTTGACGCCTTGCGCGATGCGCTTGCCGATCGCCCGCAGCCGGCCGTTGGACTCGTCGCGGATGACCTTCATGTCATCCTCGTCATAGCCATGCTTGCGGTCGATGGTGACGCAAATGCCGGCCTGGCGATTGCCGACGACCTTGGCCATCAGCGCGTCGCTGACCAACGTGTCGCCGTTCCACACCAGCACGTCGCCGGCGAGCTCGTCGCGGGCCATGAACAAGGACCCGGTATTGTCGGCGACCTTGTAGAAGGGGTTGAAGATGGTCCGCACCTTGGGACCGCCGTTTCGCCGTGCCAGCGCGGCGGCAACCAGCTCGTCGTGAAAGCCGGTGACGACGACCGCTTCCTCGACCCCGTTCGCCGCCAAGGCGTCCAGCTGGCGGTCGAGCAGCGAGCGCCCGCCGAACTCGATCAGGCATTTGGGCCGGTCGTCGGTCAGATGGCCGAGCCGCGAGCCCTGGCCGGCGGAAAGGATGATCGCCTTCATATGCGGCGGCCACTGCCCGCCAATTGCGGCAGGTCTGTGTCACCGGCTAAGGGTGCCGACATGAAAAAGGTCGAAGCGGTCATCAAGCCCTTCAAGCTGGACGATGTGAAGGACGCCCTCCACGACGCCGGTGTCAGCGGCATAACCGTTACCGAGGTCAAGGGTTTCGGCCGGCAGAAAGGCCATACGGAGCTTTATCGGGGGGCGGAATATGTCGTCGACTTTCTGCCCAAGGTGAAAATCGAGGCGGTGGTCGAGGATGACCAGGTCGAGCGCGTCGTCGAGGCGATCGAGGCCGCCGCCCGCACCGGCCGCATCGGCGACGGCAAGATATTCGTCATTCCGATCGAGCAGGCGGTCCGAATCCGCACCGGCGACCGCGGAGTGGACGCGATTTGAGCGTGATGGCCCTCGACCCGCGCCTCGCCTCGATGTCGCCTGACGAGCTGAAAACGGCGATGCGCAACCTCGGTTATCGCACTCAGAGCGACCTTGCCAACGCCATCGGCGTCAGCCGATCGACGGTCAGCCTGTGGCTGGAAGGCAAGGTCGGGGTGCCGCGCCCGGTCGCCATGCTGCTGCGCATGCTGATCGCCGCCCAGCGCCGCGCCTTCTAGGCCGCCGGCCCGGCGACATGGAAAGCGCCCGGCGCGCTGCCTATATGAAGGCATGACCACCGACCGCGCGCAGGCGAAAACCGAATTCCTCCGTATCCTGAAATGGATCCTCGGGGCCGCCGTGGTGATGGTCGCCGGCGCGCTGCTCTACTTGCACTCGTCTGGCGATCTCACCTTGCACACCACGGTCGCCACCGTCCTCGGCGTGTTTTTCTCGGTGCTACTCGGCTGTGGCCTGTTCGCCGCCGCCTTCTTCAGCGACAAAAGCGGGCTCGACCAGGAGGTTGCGGACGCCACCCGATCCAATCGCGACGATCCCGCCTGACCGGCGCGCAATTGGCCTAAACCGCCGCCCAAAACAGAACGGCCCGGGATTGCTCCCGGGCCGATCCGTTTAGGCGTCGCTGCCGTTAGCCGCGTTCCGGTTCCGGCGGCGGCGGCGGCGGCGGCGGCGGCGGCGGACACATGTCCGTAGCCAGGATCACCGACCCGTCCGGGCACGTCTGCGTCGCCGGAGGCGGCGGCGGCGGTGGCGGCGGGGGTGGCGGAGGAGGAGGCGGCGGCGGCGGCGCCGAGCCGAAGCTGAAGATCAGGCTCGCCAGCAAGCTGTGCGAACGAATCTTGCCGTCGACGTCGAATTCGACAATCCCGTCGAAATCTTCCTCGAAGTCGTCTTTGAACTTGGTCTGGAAATAGCGATATTTCAGGCCAAGCTCGATATTGTCGCTGAGGTGGTAGCCGATGCCGGCGATCAATTGCCAGGCGAAGGCATTGTCCTTGAACGAGTCCGAGCTGTCATCGTCGAACTTGCTCCAGGCCCAGCCGATGCCGCCCCCGAGATAGGCATCCCAGCGGCCACCCATGCCCGGGTTCCACAAGGCGTTGCCCATCAATGACCAGACGCTGAGGTCGCCGTCGATATCGGCATCGACCGAACCGTCGCCGAAGTCGACTTCGGCTTCGTCGAGGTCGGCGGTCTTGTAGGCGAGTTCGAGCTCGGCCCGGAACTGGCCGAAATCGTAGCCACCGATGATATCGCCATCGAAACCGGTCTTGGATTGGATCTCGAGATCATAGCTGAAGAAGTCGTCGTCGGCGTCGAAATCGACGTCGGTGTCGCTTGGGAACCAGAGGCCAGCCTCGATTCCGACGTAACCGGCACCGTCCGTCGTCGCCGCCGCCGGAGTGGCTGCAAGCGTCGTCGTGGCCAATGCCAGTGCCATCAATGTGGATTTACGCATGTGCGGTCGCCCTTTTCCCTGTTGTTGCGCGGTCGCATTGATATGCGATTGAGCCGCGGGTTGCCAGCGGTTTTTAATCGACATCATGTTCTCGACGGCACGACTCAATTGCGAGTCATTTGCATTGGCTTTCGGTGGCAGCGGGCGGTAAAGGCTCGCCCAAGCGAGGAGCGTTCAGGGTAAACGTGGACTACGACCGCATCTTCAGGGCCGCCATCGACCGCCTTCATGAAGAAGGCCGCTATCGCGTGTTCATCGACATCCTGCGGACGAAGGGACAATTCCCCAACGCCCAGTGCTTTGCCGGCCACAACGGACCCAAGCCGATCACCGTCTGGTGCTCCAACGATTATCTGGGCATGGGTCAGCATCCGGCGGTGGTCGCCGCCATGGAGCAGGCGCTGCACGAAGTCGGCGCCGGCTCCGGCGGCACCCGCAACATCGGCGGCAACACCCATTACCATATCGAGCTGGAGCGCGAGCTCGCCGGCCTCCACGGCAAGCAGTCGGCCTTGCTGTTCACCTCTGGCTATGTCTCGAACGAGGCGGCGCTGTCGACGCTCGGGCGCCTGCTGCCCGGCTGCGTCATTTTCTCCGACGCCCTCAACCACGCCTCGATGATCGCCGGGATCCGCAGCTCCGGC
Organism: Sphingomicrobium sp.; assembly: GCA_036769205.1. Lineage (GTDB taxonomy): Bacteria > Pseudomonadota > Alphaproteobacteria > Sphingomonadales > Sphingomonadaceae > Sphingomicrobium. The sequence goes on along the minus strand of DAIPLM010000025.1, from coordinate 4,358 downwards.
TGCGAGAAACGGGTGTTTCGGCACAACGACCTCGCCCATCTCGAGGAGCTGCTCGCCGCCGAAGACCCCGACGTGCCGAAGCTGATCGCATTCGAAAGCGTCTATTCGATGGACGGCGACATCGCCCCGATCGCCGCCATTTGCGACCTCGCCGACCGATACGGCGCCCTCACCTATCTCGACGAAGTCCATGCCGTCGGCATGTACGGCGACAGCGGCGGCGGCATCTCCGAGCGCGACGGCGTCGCCCATCGCATCACCCTCGTCGAAGGCACGCTCGGCAAGGCGTTCGGGATCATGGGAGGCTATGTCGCCGCTTCGAGCGACATCGTCGACTGCATCCGCAGCTATGCCCCGGGCTTCATCTTCACCACCTCGCTGTCGCCGGTGCTGGTCGCTGGGGCGCTGGCCAGCGTCCGCCATCTCAAGGCGTCGGCCGAGGAGCGCGCCTCGCAGCAAGCGGCGGCGGCCATGCTCAAGGCCAAGTTCGCGGAGGCCAGCCTGCCGGTGATGCCGTCGGTCACCCACATCGTGCCGCTGCTGGTCGGCTCCCCGGTCAAGGCCAAGGCGATCAGCGACGTCCTGCTCGCCGAATACGGTCTCTACGTCCAGCCGATCAATTATCCGACCGTCCCGCGCGGCACCGAACGACTGCGCTTCACGCCCGGCCCGTTCCACAGCGAAGCGATGATGGACGAACTGGTCGGTGCCCTGGTCGAAATCTGGGACCGGCTGGAGCTCAAGCTCGCCGCCTGACCCATGCCCGACGCATCACCGGACTTTCGGCACGACACTCCCGACGCCCTTCAGACGGCGCTGAACCTCGATCCGGAACTGCTCGCCCGCTGGAACGACCTGACGTCGCTCGCCCGCAATGAGTGGATCTGCTGGATGACCTCGCCGAAGAAGCAGGACACGCGCGATGCCCATTTCACCCGGTTGAGGGGGGATATCCTGGCCGGCAAACGGCGTCCCTGCTGCTGGCCGGGCTGCCCGCACCGCAGGGCGTCGGCGCGCAAATGGTTCAAGGACTGAGCCCGCCACTGGCGAATCCCGCCCGCATCGCCTAGGTCACGGCCATGCGCATCGCCCTTGCCGCCGACCATGCCGGATATGAGCTCAAGGACGCACTCGTCGCGTGGCTGCGCGAGGCCGGCCATGATGTCACTGATCTCGGCACCAACAGCGCCGAAAGCGTCGATTATCCACGATTTGGCGCCATGCTGGCATCCGAGATCGCGGCCGGGCGAGCCGAGCGTGGCATCGCCGTCTGCGGCTCGGGCATCGGCATTTCGATCGCCGTCAACCGCGAGCCTAAATGCCGCTGCGCCCGCGTCGACGACCCGCTGTCGGCACGGCTGGCGCGCGAGCATAACGACGCCAATGTCCTCGCCATGGGCGGCCGGCTGATTGGTCAGGACATGGCCCGCGCCTGCGTCACCGAATTTCTCGGCACCGATTTCGCCGGCGGCCGCCACCAGCGCCGAGTCGGCCAGCTTTCCGCGCAACTGGAGGATTCCGATTGATGGCCAGCGCCGCCGATCTCGACACCGACGCGGGGTACCGCGTGCCGCACGGCTTCTTCACCAGTGGCCTTGGCGAAACAGATCCGGCGATCGAGGATGCGATCCGCCTGGAACTCGGCCGCCAACGCGATACCATCGAGCTGATCGCCTCGGAGAACATCGTCTCGAAAGCGGTGATGGATGCCCAGGGCTCGGTGCTGACCAACAAATATGCCGAGGGCTATCCCGGCAAGCGTTATTATGGCGGCTGCGAGTTCGTCGACATTGTCGAGACGCTGGCGATCGACCGCGCCAGGCAATTGTTCGGCGCCGCCTTCGCCAACGTCCAGCCCAACAGCGGCAGCCAGATGAACCAGGCGGTGTTCCTCGCCTTGCTGCAGCCGGGCGACAAGTTCATGGGCCTGGACCTCAACGCCGGCGGTCACCTCACCCACGGCTCGCCGGTCAACATGTCGGGCAAATGGTTCAACCCAGTCGCCTATGGCGTCCGCCGCGACGACCAATTGATCGACATGGACGAAGTCGCCGCCATCGCCCGCCGCGAACGGCCGAAACTGATCATCGCCGGCGGCACGGCTTATTCCCGCCACTGGGATTTCGCCGCCTTCCGCGCCATCGCCGATGAGGTCGGCGCCTTCCTGATGGTCGACATGGCGCACTTCGCCGGCCTGGTCGCCGGCGGCGTCCACCCCAGCCCGGTGCCGCACGCCCATGTGACGACGACCACCACCCACAAGTCGCTGCGCGGGCCGCGCGGCGGGCTGATCCTGGCCAATGACGAGGACATCGCCAAGAAAATGAACTCGGCGGTATTCCCCGGCCTGCAGGGCGGCCCGCTGATGCACGTCATCGCCGCCAAGGCGGTGGCCTTGCACGAAGCCCTGCAGCCCGAGTTCAAGCTTTATGCCCAGAGCGTGGTGGCAAACGCGCGTGCTCTGGCGGCGTCGCTCCAGGAGGCCGGGCTCGATATCGTTTCCGGCGGCACCGACAATCATCTGATGCTGGTCGACCTGCGGCCCAAGCAGGCCAAGGGCAAGCATGTCGAAAAGGCCCTCGATCGCGCCGCCATCACCTGCAACAAGAACGGCATCCCGTTCGATCCCGAAAAGCCCTTTGTCACCTCGGGCATTCGCCTCGGCACGCCGGCGGGTACCACGCGCGGCTTCGGCGAGGCCGAGTTCCGCCAGATCGGCGGCATGATCGCCGAGGTCGTCGAGGGCCTGCGCAAGAACGGCGAGGCGGGCGACGGACAAATCGAGCAGTCGGTCGCCGGCCGCGTCCGCGAGCTCTGCCACCAATTCCCGATCTACCAGGGCTGACCGTTGCGCTGCCCCTTCTGCGCGCATGAGGACAGCCAGGTGAAGGACAGCCGCCCGTCCGAGGACGGGGCGGCGATCCGCCGCCGCCGCCAGTGCGAGGGCTGCGGCGCGCGCTTCACCACCTTCGAGCGGGTGCAATTGCGCGACCTCACCGTCGTCAAGAAGGACGGCAAGCGCGAACCGTTCGACCGCGCCAAGCTGGAGCGCGCCATCGGCCACGCCTGCCGCAAGCGCGACATCGACGCCGGCAAGATCGACCAGTTGGTCAGCGGCGTGCAGCGGCAGATGGAGACTCTGGGCGACGAAGTACCGACGGGCAAGATCGGCGAAGCGGTGATGGCCGGCCTGCGCGCCCTCGACCATGTCGCCTACATCCGCTTCGCCAGCATCTACAAGGACTTCCGCGAGCCCGGCGACTTCGCCGAAATCGCCGAGCGCGTCGAAAAGGAAGGCCCGCCCCCACCCGGAGCGCCCAAGCTGCTATGAGCAGCACCGGACCGATCATCGTCCTCGTCCGTCCGCAGCTTGGCCAGAACATCGGCAAGGCGGCGCGGGCGATGCTCAATTTCGGGGTGACCGAGCTGCGACTGGTGGCCCCGCGCGACGGCTGGCCCAATCCCGATGCGGGGCCGGCGGCGAGCGGCGCCGATGCGGTGCTGGCCGGGGCCAGGGTCTTCACCAGCACGGCGGACGCAATCGCCGACTGCGCGTTGGTCTATGCCTCGACCGTCCGCCGCCGCGACCTCATGCTGCCGGTCGTCGACCCGGCCGCCATGGCCCACGGCCTTGCCGAGAGCGCCGGCCGAACGGCCATCCTGTTCGGCCCGGAGCGGTCGGGGCTGGAAACCGAGGACGTGGCGCTGGCCAACGCTATCGTCACCGTGCCGATCAACCCCAGGTTCGGCTCGCTCAACCTCGCCCAGGCGGTGATCCTGCTTGCCTATGAATGGTCCAGACAGAGCGAACTGGAGATACCGACGGCGCGCGAAACCGAGCCGCCGGCCAGCCATGCCGAGCTCGAAGGCCTGATCGGCCAGCTCGACGAGGCGCTGGAGGCGGTCGATTATTTCCATCCGCCGGAGCGCGCCCTGGTCACTCGCCACAATTTGCGCACGATCCTCACCAAGCCGGCCTGGTCGAACCGGGAAATTCAGGCCCTGCGCGGGGTCGTCCGGGCCTTGAAAGACGGCCCCCGCGGCTGACGCTGGTGATTTTGCATCCGCGCGCGCGGGGCGTAAGGTAGATACGATCACGCAACACGGCGGAAGGGTCTCGCCATGTCGATTTTCTTGTCCTCAATTCTGCTCGCAGCGGCCGCCGCGGGGCCGCAGGGCGCCAGCGAACCCGCAACCAACCCCAAGATCTGCCGGGACATGATCACCAGCAGCAGCCGCCTGAGAACCATCAGAGTCTGCAAGACCAGGGTGGCCTGGCAACGCTGGGAAAAATGCCATAGCGCCACGCGTTATTGCGCGCCGCCGAAGCAATCGACCGTCCAGGTCGCTTCGCTGCC
>DAIPLM010000024.1:0-12216 GCA_036769205.1 Sphingomicrobium sp. | reverse complement strand
TCCTGGTCGTCGCCGGCTCGACCTCGGCCGGCGGCTGCATGGACCTCTATGCCGATCTCGTGCGCAACAACATGGTCGATGCCATCGTCGCCACCGGCGCCACCATCGTCGACATGGATTTCTTCGAGGCGCTCGGCCACAAGCATTACCAGGCGCTCGAAATCCCCGACGACGACACCCTGCGCTCGCTCTACATCGACCGCATCTACGACACCTACATCGACGAGCAGCAGCTCCAGGATTGCGACTACACCATCGGCCAGATCGCCGACTCGCTCGAGCCGCGCCCCTATTCCAGCCGCGAGTTCATCAAGGAGATGGGCAAGTGGCTGAGCGAGGGCAATGGCAAGAAGGACAATAGCCTGGTCAAGCTCGCTTACGAGCATGACGTGCCGATCTTCTGCCCGGCCTTCACCGACTCGTCGGCCGGCTTTGGCCTCGTCAAGCACCAGGTCGACGCCATGAAGCGCGGCGGCCACTACATGACGATGGATTCGATCGCCGACTTCCGCGAGCTGACCGACATCAAGATCAAGGCCGGCACGACCGGTTTGCTGATGATCGGCGGCGGCGTGCCGAAGAATTTCGCCCAGGACACCGTCGTCTGCGCCGAGATCCTCGGCCATGACGATGTCGAGGTGCACAAATATGCGGTGCAGATCACCGTCGCCGACGTCCGCGACGGCGCCTGCTCGTCCTCGACGCTTCAGGAGGCGGCCAGCTGGGGCAAGGTTTCGACCGCGCTCGAGCAGATGGTGTTCGCCGAAGCGACCTCGGTGCTGCCCTTGCTCGCCAGCGATGCCTACCACCGCGGCCACTGGCAGACCCGCGCCAAGCGCCGCTTCGCGACATTGTTCGAATAGGTTGCAAGCCGAAACGATCTGACGCACTTTCTCCCTTCCTCGGGGGGGAGATGAATGATGCCGTACAGCCCAATCCTGGCGCCGGTCGTCGCCTTGGTCGCCTGGACCTTGCTGGTCATGCTGTGGATGCTGGTCTCGCGCTTCGGCGAGTTTCGCCGGCTCGGCATTACCCCGACCAAGATCCCCGATGGTTCACGCGGCGTCGACCTGGAGGGCAAGGCCGAGGCCCGCGCCCAGTGGAAGTCCCACAATTACAACCATTTGATGGAGCAGCCGACGATCTTCTATGCGATCGCGCTGACGCTCGCGATGATGGATTTCGGTGGCGGCATCAATTATTGGCTGGCCTGGGGCTATGTTGGATTGCGCATCCTCCACAGCCTGATCCAGTGCACGATCAACGTCGTCCGCTACCGCCTGGCGGTGTTCGGCCTCGCCTCGCTCTGCCTCGCCGGCCTGACCGTCCACGCCGGCTTCCGGATCCTCCACGATTGCGGGATCATCGGCTGAAGCTAGCGGCCAGCTCTATGTGGGTTGACCAGCGGAACTGGCCGACCGGGCGCGCCCAGTCGATCCGACAGCCGCCAGCGGCGAGGATCGCGGCGTCGCGGGCGAAGGTTGCCGGGTTGCAGCTGACATAAGCGATGCGCGGCACGCTTGAGGCCGCCAGCTGCTTGACCTGCTCCTCGGCCCCGGCGCGCGGCGGGTCGAGGACGACGGCGTCGAACCCCGCCAGTTCCTTGGCGTCGTAAGGCCGTCGGTAAAGATCACGGTGCTCCGCGGTGATTGCTCGTCCGGCTCGCCGCGCCGCCGATTGCAGCGCCAGCAGCGCGTCGCGCGAGGCTTCGGCGGCGGTCACCTGGCTTTGCAGCGCGAAGGCGAAGGTGCCGAGCCCGGCGAACAGGTCGGCGGGGCGCTGGGCACCGGGCACAGCTTCGCGGACGGCGGCGACCAAGGCCGCCTCGCCGTCTAGAGTCGCCTGAAGGAAGGCGCCGATTGGCAGCGCCACGGCCACTCCGGACAGGGTTACGGTGGCCGGCACCGGTTCGAAGCGGACTTCCGGCCCATGCCCTTCGTCGAGGCTGAGCCGCGCCAGGCGGTGGCTGTCGCCAAAGGAGGTCAAAGCCTCGGCCGCCTCCAGCCCTTCGGCCTCGACTCCGGCAATCGCCACGTCGACGCCTTGGTCAGCGAGTGTCAGCTGGACCTGCGCCGTGCGCCGCGGCTTGAGCAGGGTCGCCAGCAGGCGGCGAAGCGGATCGACCAGGGCAAACAGCTCCGGTCGCAGGACATGGCATTCGCGCATGTCGACGATGCTGGTCGAGCGTTCGGCGTTGAAGCCGAACACAACCCTGTTGCCGGCCTTCAGTGCGCGCAATGTCGCCCGACGGCGGCTCTTGGGCGGTGACAAATGCGGCTCGCGGATGTCGGTTTCCAGGCCATGCTGCGCCAGCGCCCCGGCGATCCGGTCCCGCAGATAGGCGCAATAGGCGCGGTCGGTGACGTGCTGCAGCTGGCAGCCGCCGCATTCGGGGAAATGGCGGCAAGGGGGCTGCTGGTGGTCTAGCCCCGGCTCAACGGCGCCCTCGTCGGTCAGCAGGTCGCCTGGCGCGGCGAGCGCGACATAGCGGCCGCTGGCGGTCACCCCGTCCCCGCGGGCGGCGATGCGGACGATCGGTTCGCTCATCCGAGGAGCGCGAGCGCTCGCGGCAGCGCGTCGACCAAATCGTCGGCGATCATCGCCGGCCCGGCAATCTCGGCGGCGCGGCCGTGCAGCCAGACGGCGGCGCAGGCGGCCTCAAAGCCCGCCATCCCGCGCGCCCTGAGCGCCGCGATCATCCCGGCCAGCACGTCGCCGGTTCCGGCGCTCGCCAGCCAGGCCGGCGCCGGCGGCGCGAAGCCGAGCCGCCCGTCCGGCGCCGCCACCAAAGTGTCCGCGCCCTTGTAGACCACCACCGCGCCCGATTGCGTCGCCGCCGCCAGCGCCCGCTCGGCCTTGCCGCCGGCAAGCTCGCCGAACAGCCGCGCGAACTCGCCCTCATGCGGCGTGATGACGGCGTCATGACCCTTGAGGCGCTCCGGTTCGCCAATTTGGCCGATGGCGTCGGCGTCGATCACCACCGGCGCCTTCGCCGTCAGTGCCAACGTCAGCACTTGCGGGATGTCGCCCATGCCCGGCCCGACCAGCACCGCGCCGATGCGCGGATCCTCGAGCGTCGCCGTGTCCGTCTGGACGATGGCCGACGGCAGATTGTCGATGCTGCGCGAAGTGCTGACCCGGACATAGCCGGCCCCGGCCCGCGCCGCCGCCTTGGCCGCAAGCGCGATCGCGCCCGGCATCTTGCCCGACAGCATATGGACGAGTCCGCGGTCATATTTGTGGCCGCCCGCCTGAAGCGGCGGCAGCTGCGGCCGGCCGATCTCGCGCCAATCGGTCGCCGCCGCGATGCCGATGTCGGCGAGCACCACGCGCCCCAACCGCGCCATCGCCGGCATCAGCCGGTGCGCGGGCTTGAGCGCGCCGAAGGTGACCGTCAGGTCGCAGTCCGGGACCGGCGACAGCAAGGCGCCGCTGTCGGCTTCGACCCCGCTCGGCAGGTCGCAGGCGATAGTGATCCTGGAGCTCGCGGCCAACTCCGTCAGCCGGCCCGCCGCTGCTTCGTCGAGCGGGCGCCCCAGCCCGGTGCCGAACAGGCAGTCGACGAGCACCCCGGCCGCTTCCGCGTCGGCGACATCGTCGACCGGCCCGCCCCATTGCGATTTGGCCCATTTCGCCGCCTCGCTAGCCGGCTCGGCCAAGGCGGCGACCCGCACCGCCACGCCGCGCTTGCGCAGGTGCCGCGCGGCGACATAGCCGTCGCCGCCATTGTTGCCCGGCCCGCACAGGATCAAGGCCGGCTGGTGCCCGGCATATTGGAACACCGCCTCGGCCAGCGCCTCGCCGGCCCGCTCCATCAAAGTCTCGACCGGCGTCCCCGCCGTGATCGCCGCTTGCTCGGCGGCGCGGATCTGCTCGGCGGTCAGGATCGGGCGCGTCATTCGACGCGCTTAGCGCAAATGGCTCGCCAGATGCCACCAATGCCCGGGCACCGCCACCGCCGCTGCGTCGCGCGCCGCGTCGCCGTCGAACAAGGCGAAACAGGTGGCGCCGGACCCGGACATGCGGACAAAGGTCGCGCCATTCTGCTCGCCGAGCCAGGCGAGAACGTCGGCGATTTGGGGCACGAGGGCGATGGCGGGCGCCTGCAGATCGTTGCGCCCCTCGCGCCAGTCGCCGATCGGTCCACAGTCGACCCCGTCCCAATTCGCAAAGACCTGGGCGGTCGGCAATGGAATGCCCGGATTGACCAGAAGAACCGGGGTGCCAGCAATCGACGGATCATCGAATAGCGCCAGTTCGTCCCCGGCCTCGCCGCCGCGCGCGACCATGCTCAGCAGGCAGGCGGGCACATCGCTGCCGAGCCCTGGCGCGACCGCGGTCGCATGGACCGGGTCGATCTTCCACAACCGCGTCAGCAGCCGCAGCGCCGCCGCCGCATCCGCCGACCCGCCGCCAATGCCGGACGCGACTGGCAAATGCTTCTTCAGGTGGAGCGCGGCGCCCGCCGCCACTCCCGCTGCCGCGCGCAGGGCCGTCGCCGCCGTCATCACCAGATTTTCGCCCGAGAGCTCGCCAGCGAATGGGCCGCCGACGCTCAGCGACACATCGTCGGCAGGCTCCGCTTCGACCGTGTCGCCATCGGTGCAGAAGGCGAAAATCGTCTCCAGCCGATGCCGCCCGTCAGGTAATTTGCCAAGCACATGCAGCGCTAGGTTGAGCTTGGCCGGCGCTGGCTCCGAATAAAGGGTCAATCCGCCGCCGTCGCTTGCGACAGGCCGAAATCGATCTTGGACTCGATTCGCGGTTTTTCGTCCTTGTCGGCGTTGACCAAGGCCGCGCGCCAGGCGAACCGCGCCTCATAGCGGCGGCCGGCGGTGTAGAGGGCATCGCCGAGATGCTCCTGAATTTCGGCCTGGCTCGGCTCGGCCTGGGCGGCGCGCTGTAGCGTCGTGATCGCCTGGGCGATCCGGTCGCGCTTGAACTCGGCCCAGCCCAGCGAATCGGTGATCGACGCATCGTCGGGGCGAAGCGCGCTCGCCTTGCGGACCATGGCTTCGGCCGCGTCCATGTCCTCGCCGCGCTCCAGCTTGCCGTAGCCGAGGAAATTCAGGAGCAAGGGATTGTCCGGCTTTTCCTTCAACGCCAGCGCCAGCTCGGCCTTGGCTTCCTCCCATCGATCCGACTGCTCGAGCGCGCTCGCCCGGTACAGCCGCAGCATCCACGGCTCGTCCGAGCTCGCCGACCCCGTCGAATATTGAATGGCGCGGCCATAGGCTTCAGCCGCCGCCGGGTAATTCTTCATTTCGATCTGGACGACGCCGAGCCGCGCGTAGGCGTCCGGGCTCGGCCGGGCGGCGATGATTTCCTGCGCCCGCCGCAGCGCTTCCTGGTGGCGGCCGGTGTCGATTAGGATGCGGATTTCGGCGTCCCCGGTCTGGTTGGCGAACGGGTCGGCGGGGTCGATGCCGTGCAAGATGTCGAGGGCGTCGGTCGGCCGCTGGTCGTCGTCGAGCAGCAAGGCCAACAGCAGCGCCCCGGCGCTATTGTCCGGATTGGCGTAGCGGGCGACCTGGGCGAAGGCGATCGGCAGCGCCTTGTTCTGCATCCGCCCGAGCGCCAGCGACAGGCCGATCATCAGCTCGCCGAATGCCTTTTCGCCCGAATCGATCGCCTGGCCGCTGGGCTTGCCGGCCATGATCCTGGCGCGGCCCTCGGCCAGCGCCGGGCCATCGCCTTCGACCATGACAAGTGCCTGGGGGCGGTCGCCGGCGGCAAGGAAGCCATCGGCCAGGGCCAGCCGCAAGCGGTCGGCGCGGCCGCCGGCGGCGGCGACGGCGGCATTGGCGAACGGAATCGCCTCTTTGGGCCGCTTGAGCTTGAGGTTGATCAGCGCCTTTTGCTCGTTGAGCTGGGCGGCGAGCGCGCTGCTGCTCGTCACTCGGTCCAAGGCCTCGAGCGCCTTCGGGCTGCGGCGCTCGGCCAGCGCCCAGGCCTCGACGAACGGCGCCAGGAAGGAGGAATCGATGATCCCCTGCCGAGTCCGCAGGATCTCGATCGCCCGGCTTTCGTGGCCGCCGCGAAGCTCGTCGGCGACCATCAGCAGCCGCAAATCGAGCGGCGTCTGCGCGATCGGCATGTCGCGGCCCAATTGCAGCGCCAGCTTCATGTCGCCGGCGGCAATGGCGCCGACGATCGCCCGACGGCGCAAGCTCATGTCCTCGGGCCGCTCGCGGGCGAGGTTGGCGAACAATTGCGCCGCCCGCGCCGGGTCGCCGAGCGCGTCGGCGGCCCTCGCCGTCACATAGGTCGACAGCTCCTCGTCATTGAGGGCCGGCACCGAGGTCCAGGCCGGCGCGGCGAGGCCGGCAAGACCGGCGGCGAACACAAGCTTCGCCCTACATGTTGGGGTAATTGGGGCCTCCTCCGCCTTCGGGTGTCACCCAGTTGATGTTCTGGGTCGGGTCCTTGATGTCGCACGTCTTGCAATGGACGCAATTGGCGGCGTTGATCTGAAGACGCGGTGAACCGCCGTCCTCGACGAACTCATAGACGCCCGCCGGGCAATAGAGCCGTTCCGGCCCGTCATATTGCGCCAAATTGACCGTCACCGGCACCTCGGCGTCCTTCAGGGTCAAATGGACCGGCTGGTCTTCCTCATGGTTGGTGTTGGAGATGAATACCGACGACAGCCGGTCGAAGGTCAGCACGCCGTCGGCCTTGGGATAGAGGATCGGTGTCACATGCTCCTTGCGCTTCAATGTCGTGTGGTCGGCATGGTGCCTGAGCGTCCACGGCGGGCCGATGCGGAAGAAATTGAGCCACATGTCGAGCCCGGCATAGAGCGTGCCGAGGAACCCACCCCAGCGCGCCACCGCCGGCTCCGCATTGCGGACGGCTTTCAGTTCCTTGGCCACCCAACTCGCGCGCAACGCCGGCTCATAGGCCTCGACGGCGTCATTGCGGCGGCCGGCGGCGATGGCGTCGAACAAGGCCACGGCGGCGAGCATGCCGGACTTGATGGCGGTGTGGCTGCCCTTGATCCGCGGCACGTTGAGGAAGCCGGCGGCGCAGCCGACCAGCACCCCGCCCGGGAAGGCCAGCTTCGGGATTGCCTGCCAGCCGCCCTCGTTGATCGCCCGCGCCCCATAGGACACGCGCTTGCCGCCGGCGATCTCGCGGCGGATCGCCGGATGCGTCTTCCAGCGCTGAAACTCCTCGAACGGCGACAGATAGGGATTCTCATAGTCCAGCGCGACCACGAAGCCGAGCGCGACCTGGCCATTCTCCTGGTGATAGAGGAACCCGCCGCCCCAGGCGTCGTCGAGCGGCCAGCCTTGCGTGTGAACGACCTTGCCGGGTTCATGAACTTCAGCAGGAACGTCCCACAACTCCTTGACACCAAGCCCGAACACCTGCGGCCCTGACTCCTTGCGCAAGTCGAACAACTCGCTCAGCCGCTTGGTCAGATGGCCGCGCGCGCCCTCGGCGAAGACGGTATATTTGGCGTGCAACTCCATGCCCGGCTGGTAATCGGGCCGGCGGCTGCCGTCGCGGGCGATGCCCATGTCGCCGGTGGCGACGCCCTTCACCGAGCCATCGTCATGATAGAGGATCTCGGCGGCCGGGAAGCCGGGGAAAATCTCGACGCCGAGTTCCTCCGCCTGGGCGCCAAGCCAGCGCGTCAGATTGCCGAGGCTGCAGGTGTAATTGCCCTCGTTCGACAGCATTGGCGGCATCGCCCAGTGCGGGATTTCCCATTTGCGCCTGGCGGTCAGCACCCAGTGCAGATTGTCGGTCACCGGCACGCCGACCGGCGCCTGCCGCGCCTTCCAGTCGGGGATCAGCTCATTGAGCCCTTTGGGGTCGATGACCGCGCCCGACAGGATGTGGGCGCCGACCTCGCTGCCCTTTTCGAGCACGCAGACCGTCAGCTCGCGGCCCTTTTCGGCGGCCAGTTGCTTGAGGCGGATGGCGGTGGCGAGGCCGGCCGGCCCGGCGCCGACAATGACGACGTCATAGTCCATCGACTCGCGGTCGCTCATCCGAAGGCCCTTCCGTCGCTCATCCGGCGCGTTTCATCCTTGCCCGCCCTGCCAATTCCTTGACCGGCCCGTCAACTGTCGAGACAGTAGGGCAATGGACGGGGTGAGGGAAATGAGCGGGGCTGCCGCGGCCGAGCTGCTGCACTGGTGGCTGGAGGCGGGAGTCGACGTCGCCGTCGCCGAGGAACCGCGCGATTGGCTGCGGCCCGCGCCCGCCGCGGCGCCGATCTCTCCGCCATCCAACGTCACCGAGCCGAGCCCCGAAACCCTCGGCCAGCTGCGCGACTGGCTGGCGAGCAGCGCCCAGCTGCCGCTCGCCTCGACGACCGCCAGGCGGATCCTGCCGCATGGTCCGGAAGAAGCGGCGGTGATGATGCTGAGCGATGCCCCTGCGCTCGAGGATTTCGCCAGCGGCCAGCCGATCGGCGGCGATGCCTGGGCGCTGGCGCAAAAGATGCTGGCGGCGATCGGGCTTGATTCCGAGCAGGCGTACAGCGCGTCCCTGTCCTGCTTCCATGCCCCCGGCGCGCGGATGAGCGAGGCCGACCGCGCCGCCTGCGCCGACATCGCCCGCCGCCATGTCGCCCTGGTCAAGCCCAGGCGGCTGCTGCTGCTCGGCGACGGCCCGTGCCGCGCCTTGCTCGGTCAGCCTTTGCTCGCCGTCCGCGGCCATGTCCACCGGATCGAGGGTGTCCGCGCCGTCGCCACCTTCCATCCGCGCTGGCTGCTGCAGCGCCAGGCCGACAAGGCCAAGGCCTGGGCCGACCTGCTGCTGTTGATGGAGGAGGATTCGTGATCCGCCTCGCCGCCGCCGCCTTGCTGCTTGCCGGCGCGACACCCGCGCTCGCCCAGGACGACCCGCTGGCGCCCTTGCCAGTGCCCGAGCCAGAATCGGACGATCAGGCCCCAGTCGAGCCGGAAATCGTCCCGCCACCGGTCACGCAACCCGTCATCAGACCGGTCGTCGTCCCCAAGGATTGGCGCGGGGTCTTCACCGCCATCCGCGCCGGCGCCTGGGGTAGCGCTTTAGCCGGCATCGCCGCCCTCCCCGATGACAATGGCCTGAAAGCGGTCGCCAAGGCCGAGCTCTATACCGCACGAGGCTCGCCCAAGGTTGAGCTGCCGCAACTGCTGGCCTTGCTCGCCGAAGCCCCAGAACTGCCCAAGGCCGACCAGTTGCAGCGCCTGGCCGCCACGCGCGGCGCCACCGAATTGCCGCCGATCATGGTCGAGGCGCGAATGGTGCCGCTCGGCAGCTCGCCCCGCCGCCACCGCTCGCGGCCGGTCCAGGGCGACCCGGCGGCCGATGCGTTGCGGCTGGTGCTCGAGCCCCTGGTCAAAATCGATGCCGCCGACCAGGCCGAAGCCCTCTATCTCCAGGCTCTGCCAACTCTGACTGCCGAAGGCCGTGCCGAGGCCGCCCAGCGAGTCGCCTGGATTCACTATGTCCTCGGCCGCGACGCCGACGCCCGCCGCGTCGCCGAGACCGCCAGCGAGGGTGCGGTCGGCGAATGGGTCGCCCAAGCGAACTGGATCGCCGGCCTCGCCTCCTGGCGGATGAACGACTGCAATGCCGCCGCCCGCCATTTCCGCGCCGTCGCCGGCGGCCGCGCGGAAGCCGAGCTGGCCGCCGCCGGCGCTTACTGGGCGGCGCGCTCGGAAATGGCCTGCCGGCGGCCGCAAGCGGTCGAGCCTTTGCTCAAGGCCGCCGCCCGCGCCCCCGACAGCTTCTACGGCCTGCTCGCCCGCGAGACGCTCGGCATCGACAAATCGCTGCCGGGCGGAGCGCTGCCGACCACCGAGCGCATCGAGCGGCTGCCCAACGTCCGCCGCGCCCTGCGCCTGGTCGAGATCGGCGAATATCGCCTCGCCGACGACATGCTTCGCCACCAGGCGGCGATCGGCTCGCCGTCCGACCATCTCGCCTTGATCGCGCTTGCCCAGCGGCTCGATTTCGCCGGCGCCCAATATTGGCTGGCGCACAACGGCCGCCAGGGCGTGCGTGTCCCCGTCTCCGCCCGTTTCCCGATGCCACGCTGGCAGCCGGAGCGCGGCTGGCGGATCGACCCCGCTTTGGCCTTCGCCCACGCACGCCAGGAAAGCGATTTCCGCGCCGGCGCCGTCAGCCCGGCGGGCGCCGTCGGCTTGATGCAGGTCCGCCCCGGCACCGCCGGCGACTTCGCCCGCGGGCGCGGCACTGCGGTCGGCGACCTCAAGCACCCGCCGACCAACCTCGAATATGGCCAGAGCTTCATCGAGCTGATGCGCTCGAACCCCGCCACCCAGGGCCAGCTGCTGAAGATCGTCGCCGCCTACAATGCCGGGCCGCTGCCGGTGGCGCGCTGGAATTATATCAACTCGAAGGGGGATCCCCTCCTGTGGATCGAGAGCCTGCCGTATTGGGAAACCCGCTATTACGTGCCCTCGGTATTGCGGAACATGTGGGTCTATCAGGAGCTCGAAAACTCGGCCCAGCCGAGCCTCAAATCCCTCGCCCAGCACCAGTGGCCGGAGTTCCCGTCCAAACGCCGCTAGCGAACGCTTACGCCCCCGAAACCTTGGGAACACCGCGGCGGCCTGGCCGGTTCATTGCGGCGAACGGGGATGAGGAGACCGTCATGTATATTGGTATCGGTGGACTGATCCTGCTGATTTTGCTGCTGGTGGTCCTGTTCTGAACGAACGGCCCGGGCAGGCCTGAGCGCCCGAGTGCCGCGAGCGGTCCGATTCAGGGGCCGACGTCGCGGATCCGCGACCGGAAGCGATGGCCGGCCCGGGCCTTCATTCCCAGCGCCGCCGCGACCCTGTCGTCCCAGCCATAAGCGTCGGCGCGGAAGTGCAATTGTCCAGCCTGGTCGACGAACACCGTCTGGTAAAGCAGCCGCACCGGCACTTCCGACTTCATCTTGACGAACGTTTCCTCGCCGGTCGGCAGCGCCTTGTCGAACCCCGCCAAAATGCCGTCGTCGCCGGCCAGCATCCGCGCGAAATTCACCGCATTCTCGACCCTGACGCAGCCATGGCTGCGGTGCCGCTCATTCTCGGCGAACAAAGCCTTGGCCGGCGTGTCGTGCAAGTAGATGGCGTGGGTGTTGCGCATGTCGAGCTTGGCCTGGCCGAGCGCGTTGTCGGGCCCGGGCAGCTGCACGACATGGTCGTCCTTCCACACCATATGGTTCCTGGCCATGTAGCCTGCGCCCTTGGTGGCGATCTCCTCTTCCTCGATCGACTTGGGAACCGTCCATGACGGGTTGGCAACCAGCTGGAACACCGGCGACTGCAGCTCCGGCGTCTCCCAGTCGGGCTGGCCGGCGACGACCCGCCGCTGGTCGCGCAGGCGGCCGCCCCTCCAGTAATTGAGCAAGGTGGCAGCGGTGTTGACGTCGATCCGCGTCGCCGGCGGCTCGCGCTCCAGCCAGCGCCGCCGCTCGAGGTTGACCGCCAGCTGCCGCGCCTTGTCCTGGGCGCTGGTGTTGAGCACTTCCAGCGTGTCCGGCCCAACGATGCCGTCCGGCTCGATCCCGTAATCCGCCTGCAGGCGGGTGACGGCCTCGGCCATCGCCTTGGTGTACAGGGTCGAGTTCTCGGCCGGCGCGGCCTGCAGATAGCCGTTGCCGCTGAGGGCCTCGGCCAGTTGCGGGACGCGGCGGTCGCTTTTGCCGGGCTCGATCGGTTTGCCGTCGGCAATTCCAGCCGACCCTTCCCGCGCCGCCAGCTGCAAATAATGAATATAGGCGTCCGACAGCGCCTTATATTCGGCGGTTTGCGGCGGCAGCGAGGCGAACCATTCGGCGACGTTTTGGTTGGCGATGGCGCTCGCCAGCCCGCCGGCCAGGTCGGGATCGGGCCGCGGGATTTCATAGACGGCAAACAATTTTTTGGGGTCGACGCTGCCGCGCGCCAGCGCCGTCGCGTAATCGAGCGCCGCCTTGGTCAGCGCCGCTTCCTTGTCGACGGCGCTGGCGGCTGGCGAAAGCTTGAGGAAACTCGCCTTGCTCAAAGCATGGCGTTCGGAATCGCCGAGCGCCGCCAGCAAGCCGCCGGCGGTGGTCTCGTCCCAGGCAGCCTGCCAGCCGCGCGCCTCGTAGAACTTACGTGCCGGCTCGTCGCTAACCTTGGCCTTCAACGCCGCCGGGTCGACCTGATTCGGCTCGAGCCTCAATCCGCGCGCCTCCTGCACCGCCGGATCGTCGGCCTGGAACGGATTCGCGCT
>DAIPLM010000023.1:0-12227 GCA_036769205.1 Sphingomicrobium sp. | reverse complement strand
CGTCCTCACAGACCGTGAAAGTTGGTCGAATGAGAGTGCTGCCGCAAAAGATCGTCGAAGGACTGGCCACGAAGTCGGCCAAAATCCGCGCCTTGGATGCAGCGGGTTTATCGCGAACTGAAATCGCTCAATTTCTGAAGATCCGTTACCAGCATATGCGAAATGTCCTTGTGCAATCGGGCATTGGAGCAACAAGGAATCCGGTCGCCAATAGTGCCGTCCCACCCACTGTGGTGGAACTATGGCCATTGGAAAGGCTCCTAGAAGCCGGGTTTCAACTTCTTGGTGAGTGCGAGGCAACCAGCGAAGGCTTCCGTTATACCGCGCAAGCTCCAACTGACGCAGGAGTATATGCTTTCGCAGTCGACGGAAACATCAGCTACGTGGGTCTAACACGTTTTGGCCTTCGCACCCGCCTTGGTCATTACGTTTACGGGCATGCACAACAGAGAACGAGTGCCCGAGTGAAGGCTTTGATTCTCGAAGCATTGGCCACCGGGAGCAAGGTCTGTGTCCTGATAGTCAGTCCGCCTCAACTGGAGTGGAACGGACTGCCGGTGGACGGCGCGGCTGGATTGGAGACCGGACTCATTAAGTTGATCCGGCCTCCATGGAATCAGCAGGGCCATTGACGTGCTTCCCTTTGGAGCAGCAATCAGGCTTTCTTCCGGGCCGCTATCCAGGCGTCGATCTTCTTTTCGAGAATCGCCATCGGCAAGGCGCCGGTCATCAGCACCTGGGCGTGGAAGTCCTTGATGTCGAACTTGGGGCCAAGCTCGGCTTCGGCCTTCTTGCGCAGCCGCTGGATGGTCAGCGCGCCGATCTTGTAGGCCAAAGCCTGGCTGGGGATGGCGATGTAGCGCTCGACCTCGTTCTGGGCGTCGGTCTTGCCCATGCTCGAATGGGCCAGCATGTAGGCGATCGCCTGGTCGCGGGTCCAATTCTTGGAATGGATGCCGGTGTCGACCACCAGCCGCATGGCGCGCAACATCTCGTCATCGAGCGTGCCCATGCGCTGATAGGGGTCCTTGTAGAAGCCCATGTCATAGCCGAGGGTCTCGGCGTAGAGCGCCCAGCCCTCGACATAAGCGGTGTTGCCGCCGAAGCGCATGAACGGCGGCAGGGCATCATTCTCCTGCGCCAGGCTGATCTGGAAATGGTGCCCCGGCTCGCCTTCGTGGAGGAACAAGGTGGTCATTCCCGGTGTCGTCCGCGCCGGCAAATCATAAGCGTTGAAATAGAAGACGCCGGGCCGCGAGCCATCCGGAGTGCCCTGCTCATAGCTGCCACCGGCCTGGAACTTCTCGATCACCGGGTCGTAGGGGCGGATCTCCAGCTTCGCCTTGGGAATGGTCGAGAAATATTGCGGCAGCTTGGCCTCGACCTTTTTGCCGATGGCGTAATAGCCCTGGGTCAGCGCCTCGCGGGTCGGCATCTTGAACTTGGGGTCGGTGCGCAGATAGTTGAAGAATTCCGGCAAGGTGCCCTTGAAGCCGACCTCGGCCTTGACCTTCTCCATGCCGCTGGTGATGCGGGCGACTTCCTTGAGGCCGAGTTCGTGAACCTCGGCGGCGGTCAGCGGCAGCGTCGTCGTGTCGCGGACCATCTTGTCATAGAGCGCGGCGCCCCCCTTCATCGACGACAGGCCGACCTGGTCGCGGGCGAGCGGCAGATATTCGTTCTTCAGGAAGTCGCGGACGCGGGTCATCGCCGGGTAGATCTGATCGGCGATTGCGGCGCGGGTGGCCGCCGTCAGCCGCGCCTGGTCGGTGGCGCTGATCGACGCCGGGAAATTCTTGACCGGCGCGTAGAGCTGCGATTCCTCGGGCGTCTGCTTCAATTGCGTGTCGAGCTGGTCGATGACGTTGCGGATCGTCAGCTTGGTTTCGAACACGCCGCTTTTCATCCCTTGGCGGAAGCGCTCGATCGAACGGTCCATCAGCTGGGCATAGCCGGCGTGGCGCTTGATGTTGTTTTCATAGTCGACAACCGTCTTGAACGGCGCCGCGCCCTTGCCGCTGGCGAAGGTCGGGTAAAAGGTGTGGAAGCCCGAGAAATGGTTGATCGGGCGGACGACGGTGACGTCGAAATATTTCGGGTCGTAGCCTTCGAGGCCATTCTGATTGGAATATTCAAAGACGTCGTAGGCGATCTGGTCGGTCGGGTTGAGTTGGCCGCGGTCGATGCGGTGCAGCTCGGCGAGCTCGGCCACGGTCGCCGCTTTCTCCGCCGCATAATATTCGTCGGTGATGTAGTCGCCGAACTGGTCGGCGTAGCGCAGGTCGCCGCGGAAGATGCCGAAAATCGGGTTGCGGCGAAGATTGTCCTCGTCGCTCTGCTTGAACAGGCGGAACAGGCGGTCGTGGGCGGTTTCCACCGCCGGCGCGGCGGTGGTGCCGGGAGCCGGGGCGGTCTGCGCGGCGCCTGGCCCGGCGAGCAGCGAAGTCGTGAGAAGCGCGGCGAGCGCGATGCGGAATTTCATGACATTCCCCCGGAGTCGATTTCGGTGTGTTAAGAGCCTAAAACAGCTAGGGCGTCACCGCAAGTGCGGCAACGCCCCTTCGACCAACGGTCAATCGCTGTCTACCAGAAGAAGCCGTGGATGACGTCCTCGACCTCGCCGGTGTAGATGTTCACCAGCAGCGCGTCGTTCCAGTAACGGACCCAGCGGTAGGGGCCGTAAGCCGGCGGCAGGCGATACTGCCAGGGGTCGTTCAGCCAGTAGCTCGAGCCGTAATAGCCGGCGTTGAGGAACGAGCCGACCGACCAGCGGCGATAATTATAGCCGAACGGGTCGAAGTAGATGCCGATGCGGAAATGTGATCGGTTGCGGTCGCGGTAATGGCGCCAGTCATAGCGGCGGTCGTTGCGCCAATTGTGCCACTGGCTCGACGACCAACGCGTGTAATTGCCGTCGCGATAATCGCGGCGGTTACGGTCGCGGTCGCGGAAGGCGCTGCGCTCGCGGCTGGTCTGCTGGGTCGCGGTCGGCGTCGTGTCCGGGATGGTGCGCACCCGGCGCTCGCGCTCGCGCCAGTTGGTCTGGGCCTGGGTCGTGGTCGACGTGCCCTGGCGATCGCGGCTGCGCCAGTTGCGCTTGCTGTCCTGCCCGCCCGACCGGGTCGTCGCCGTTTGCTGCTGTCGCGCCTGATAACGAGCACGGATCTGTTCGGTCGTGCCCTGTTGATTTGCCTGGCTGCGTTCCGAACGTTGGGCGCCAAAAGCGCGCTGCTCGCGATTCTCGGAACCGCGGTTCGAGCTCTGCTCGCGGGCCTGCGAACGCTGCTCGCGGGCTTCCGAGCGGCTCGGCTTGGCACGTTCCGACCGCGTTTCCGACTGCTCGGCATTGTCGCCCTGATGGCGTCCGCCGCGATCATCGGGACCGGCGGCCAAAGCGGGCGCGGCGGCGGTGGCGAGGAGAATGAGCAATGACAATTTACGCATGGGATGGCTCCGGCTTTGCACCCTGTTTACTGACCGCCGATCTGCTCCTCAGCACCTGCACCGTTGCTGAACCGTGATGAATTGCGCCGTTCATCGGCGGGTGCGCCGGCGGCCATCGCCAGCGACGCCCGGGCGATGGCTTTCAGGATCCGCGGACCGGCGCCGCAGCGGCAGATGTTGGGCAAGGCCGCCACCTCCGCCTCGCTCGGCCGCGGGCTGGCCTTGAGCAAGGCGGCGATGGCCATGATCATGCCGGGGTCGCAATAGCCGCACTGGCTGACCTGCTCGGCGGCCCAGGCCTGCTGGACCGGATGGGCGCGGCCGCTCGCCAGGCCCTCGATGGTGACGACGTCGGCGCCCTCCAGCGCGCCGATGGTGATGGCGCAACTCAGCACCGCGCGATCGTCGACGATGACCGTGCAGGCGCCGCAGTCATGGCTGTCGCAGCCATATTTGGCGCCGGTCAGATTGGCGGCGTCGCGCAACGCCCACAGCAAGGGCGTCGCCGGATCGAGGTGAAAGCGCAGGGCTTCGCCGTTGACGGTCATGCTGGTCATGGGCCCAAGGCTAGCCGCGCGCCTGGCCCTTGCAAAGCCTCGCCGGCCGGCCATGATGCGCCAAGGATGGCGATGGTCGACACGAGTTTCGGTGCAATCGGCTGCGAGGAGCAAGGCGCCGGCGATGCGGTGCCGATCGTCTTCCTGCATGGCGTCGGGTCCGACAAGAGCGTGTGGCGCCCGCAGCTGGCGCATTTCGGCGAGGCGCGGCGGGCGGTCGCCTTCGATTATCCCGGGTACGGCGACAGCGATGCCGCGCCCGGCGCCAGCCGCGACGTTTATGCGCAAGCGATCCTGGCGGCGATGGACGCGCTCGGCATCCGCCGCGCCCACGCCTGCGGCCTGTCGCTGGGCGGCGTCATCGCCATCGCCATCCATGCCGTGGCGCCCGAGCGCTGCGCGTCGCTGGTGCTGGCCGATACGTTCGCGGTCCACCCGGATGGCGAGGGGATTTACAAGCGCTCCGTCGAGGCGAGCCGAACCCTCGGCCTGCGCGGGCTCGCCGAAGCTCGGGTCGACATGCTGCTGGGCAACGCGGCGAGCCCGAAGCTGCGCGCCGAGGTCGTCGAGACGATGGCGGCGATCGATCCCGAAGCCTATCGGACCGGCGCGCAAGCGGTCTGGCTCGCCGACCAGCGCGAACAGGCACGCAACATCGCCGTGCCGACCCTGGTGCTGTGCGGGACGGAGGACCGGATCACGCCGCCGGCGCTGTCGGAGGAACTCGCCGCGTTGGTCCCCGGCGCCCGGCTCGAGCTGATCGCCGCATCGGGTCATCTCGCCAATGCCGAGCAACCGGCCGCGTTCAATGCCGCGGTCGATCGTTTCCTCGCCGAAGCGGACCGGAATTCTCCTTAGTTAAAAGCGCTTTAACCATCGGCTTAAAGCATATCTTGGCCTTGCTTTGCGAAAAGCTTGGCGATGTCCAGGATCGCATTCGCACCGATCGCCGCCGCGCTGGCGATGACCGCCACCCCGGCCGCCGCCCAGAGCCTGCCGACGGCACCGGCCGCCGCCGCTTATTTCAGCCCCGGCAAGACCCAGGCGATCCTCGGTGGCGAGAGTCGCCTGGCCGCCATCCTCGCCCAGCAGACGGGTCAGCCGCTGACGCCGCAACCCGCCAGCTATTCGCCAAGCTATGGCGCGCCGGTCGTCCAGGCGCGGATGCCGCTCTACCGGCCGGCCATCGCCATGGATCGCCCGGACGTCTTCAATTCGGTAGCGCTGCCGATCGCCCATTCGTCGCTCGACCGGCGCTGGCGCAAGGTCGCCAACGGCCCGGTCGGGGCGACCTCCGCCGCTTACGCTTCGGGCCTGGCCGGCCGCTCGGCGATCGAGCAGCTGGAAGCGGTCAACCATTACGTCAACGCCCGCATCCGCTTCGTCGACGACATCCGCCAATATGGCGTCGCCGACCGCTGGACCTCGGCCGCCGACACGCTTCGCCGTGGGCGTGGGGATTGCGAGGATTATGCGATCGCCAAATTGCAGCTGCTGCGCCGAGCCGGCTTCGCCGACACGGACCTCTACCTGGTCATCCTGCGTGATGCCCTGCGCCGCGCCGACCATGCGGTACTGGTCGCCCGCGCCGATGGCCGCATGCTGGTACTCGACAATGGCACCGACCGATTGATCGATTCCTATGAGATGCCGGACTATCGGCCGATCGTCACCTTCTCGGGCAACAAGGTGTGGACCCACGGCTATCGCCGCGAGGTGCCGCCGATGGTGCTGGCGGCCAATGACAAACCGGCTTCGGCGGCGACCCTGGCGGCGGCGAGCATGGTCTCGGCAGCACCCTCGGCGCTCGCCAACTAGGGCCCTAACGCTCGCGCAGCGCCTCGCTGCGGGCTTTCAGCACCGGCTTCATCAAATAGCGCAAGATGCTCTTGCGGCCGGTGATGATCTGGGTGTCTGTCATCATCCCGGGCGTGATCGGCAAGCGGTGCGCACCCGACTGCAAATAGCTCTTCTGGGTTTCGACAATGACCGTGAAATAGGGCTGCTTGTCGACCTCGTCGAAGATGGAGTCCGCCGACACCTGGACGACCTTGCCCTCAAGCCCGCCGTAGGTCGAAAAGTCATAAGCGGTGACCTTGACCAGCGCCTTGTCGCCGACCTTGATGAAGGCGATGTCGCCCGGCTTGACGCGGGTTTCGATCAGCAATTTCTCGCCCATCGGCACCACTTCCATGACCTTCTCGCCGGCCTGGACGAAGCCGCCGATGGTGGTCACTTTGACGTCGTTGACGACGCCGTCGACCGGCGAGCGCAACTCTAGCCGGCCGAGCGGGCCGTGGCCGCCGAGCGACTGCTCGTTGACGGCGATCTTCTGCTCGACCTCGCTGCGCTGGTTGAGCGCTTCCTGGCGGAACTGGCTCTGGGCCTCGGCCGCCTGGCTCTGGGCCTCGCGGATGGCGGCGGCGGCGCGCCCGGCTTGTTCGTTGGCGCCGGCAATGCGGCCCTGGAGGTCGATGACCTCGCGTCGCGCATCGAGCAGCTCGGTCTTGGGGACGATGTTCTTGGCGGCCAGCGGCTCCAGCATCTGGACGCGCTGCTGGGCCAGCGCCAGGCTGCTGCGCAGGCTGCTGGCGGTGCCTTGCGCTTCCGCCATTTCCCGGCGGCGCTGCTCGGCCGAGGCATTGAGCGCGGCGACGCGGCTGGACAAAGTCTGGCGGCGAACGGCGCTCAGTGTCGCCTCCTCGCTGTCGAGGGCGGTCGAAGACGAGCCCAGGCCTTCGGCCTGCAGCCGCGCCGAGCGCGCCTCGAGCGCCTCGGTCTCGGCCTGGATCTGCCGGCTTTGCGGATTGTCGAGGCGGGCCAGCAGCTGGCCCTTTTTCACTTGCTGGCCGGATCGGACCAGAAGCTCGGAGATAGTCGCCGCCTCGGTCGCCTGGATCAGCTGGACCTTACTCGACGGGATGACCTTGCCCTGACCGGCGGTGACCTCGTCGACATGCGCCAGCAGCGCCCACACCAGGAACAGGAAGAAGCCGACCGCGGTGACGACGATGATCCGCTTCGACCCGGTCATCGGCTGGCGATGCCTGGGAAAGGTCGGGAGGAAGGGAATGGACGCCATGGTTGGGTACAGCTCTAGTCGATCAGCGTGACGCGATCACGCGGGTTTGCGCGGCTGCGTCAATTTGGGGCGCCGCCGCCTGGGTCTGTGCAATGCGCGCGGCGGCCGCGGCGCTGTCGGTCGGCGCCGGGATATCGAGGGTCCAGCCCTTCGACGTGTCGAGCAGCCCGCCGACGTCGTTCGGCGCGCGGCGCAGCTGGGTGCCGTCGGTGATCGGCCCGGCCATGACCGGCTCGCCATTCTCGGTCGCCAGCTTGGCCAGGTTGATGATTGGGCGAAGCGCAGCCGGGTCGCTGGGCTCGCCGCGATAACGGCCGGTGAAGGCGGCCGGCTGCCCCCAGGATCCCGGCCAGCGATAGAAGATATGCGCGCCGAGCTTGCTGATCTTGGTCAGCAGCGGCGCCCAGGAAGGGGCAACATAATCGGCGTGATAATGAGTGGCGGCGCCGACCGCCCGCTCGACATAGCCGGCCAGCGCGGCGCGGGCGACCTGCTCGGCCTGCTTCCAGGCGGCGGCTTCTGGCCGGCGGTAGAGCGAGCCGTCGCAAACGAAGGTGAACTGGCAGACCGGCGTCGCATTATGCTGGTAGACGACGCCGCACACCGACTTCGGGAAAGCAGGGTGGCGCATGCGGTTGAGCACGACTTGGGCGACCGCGCGGCGGCCTTCGAGCGGCTCGTAGCCGGCTTCGTAATAGACCGCCTGGGTCAGACACAGCAGCGCCCGGCGCTGATCGAGCGTCTCGCCGGCGGGGATGACGAAGGCGCGGGCGGCCACCACCGGCGCTTCGCTGAACGGCAAAGCGGCGTTGATCAACTTGGCCTTGTCGCCGACCGCCTCGACCTTGTCAGCGGCATCGCCCGAGGTCGCCTGGAGGAGCGCGGCGGCGCGCGCCGGCGCCACCGGCAGCCCGTCGGCCGCGGCCGCCGGCTGCATCGAGCTGACGGTCAGCGCCAGCGCCCCGGCGACGAACAGGCCGGAACCGGACAGCAGCATGAGGCGCGAGCGCAGGGCGCGGAGCCAGCTCATTTCGTCGCCTCCTTCTTCGCCGCCTGGCCGAGCTTGCCGAGGATCTCGTCGCGCGGCCCGTCGGCGAAGATCCGGCCGCCGTCGATGACGATCAGGCGATTGACGATCGACAGCATTTGGTGGCGATGGGTCGACACGATCAGCGTCTGGTTGGGCGCCAGCGCGCCCTTCAGATGCTCGATGAAATAATTCTCGGTCTGCGTGTCCATGGCGCCGGTCGGCTCGTCGAGGAACAGCAAATGGCTCGGGCTGACCAAGGCGCGGGCGAGCACAAGCAGCGACTTCTGCCCGCCCGACAGCCGCGAGCCGCGCTCGCCGACCGGCAGGTCGAAGCCGGCGGCGTCGCGCGACAGGAAGATGTCGGCGCCCGAGCGGATGACGGCGTCGATCAGCTGCTGGTCTTCGGCGGCGGCGGCGCCGAGCTTCAGATTGTCGCGGACGGTGCCGCTGAACAATTCCGAATCCTGGCCGACGTAGCGGAAGGCGTCGCGGACCTGGTGAGGATGGTACTGGCGGCTGTCGAGGCCGTCGATCGTCATCACCCCCTCGGTCGGGGCATAGAGGCCGCACAGCAGCCGCCCAAAGGTCGACTTGCCCGAGGCGACCCGGCCGATGATGCCGATCCGCTCGCCCGGCTCGATTTTCAGGTTGAGGTCGGCGAGCGCGTCATTGGCCGAGCCCGGATACCGGAAGTTGACGTGCGCCAACTCGATCCGGCCGGCGCGGATTTCCGGGACGATGCTGCGGGCCGAAGCCTGGCGCTCGTCTTCCTCGTCCATCAACTTTTGTAGCGAATCCATCGTCGTCAGCGCTTGGCGGGCGCGGGTGATGAGGAAGGCGAACTGGCCGACTGGCGCCATGGCGCGGCCGGCGAGCATGACGATGGCGATGATCGCGCCCATCGACATCTTGCCCTCGTTGAACTGGTAAAAGCCGCCGATCAGCAGGCCGACGCTCATCAGCTGCTGCGACAAAGAGGCGAGGTTGACCGCGACCGCGGTCAGCCGCCGCATTTCTTCCGAGGTCGCCGCCGACATCGTCGAATAGCGCTTCCAGCGGCCGAGCATCTGGCCTTCGGCGCGCGCCGCCTTCAGCGTTTCAATGCCGCTGATCGATTCGACCAGCATCGAATGCTGCAGGCTGGAATCGGCCTGGGCGTCGAGCGAGGCGCGGTTCAGCTGGCGCCGCAGGCCCATGCCGGCCGCGATCATGGCGACAATCCCGATCAACGGCACGATGACCAGCCAGCCGCCAAGCACGGTGATGAGGATGAGGAACAGGAACAGGAAGCTGATGTCGACCAGCAGGACGACGGTGGTCGACGCGAAGAAATCGCGGACCATCTCATATTCCGAGACCCGCTTGGCGAGCGCGCCGGTGCTGCCCTGCCGAGCCGCCATCGGCAGGTTCATGACCTTCTCGAAAATCTTCTGGCTGAGCTTGAGGTCGAGCTTGCGCCCGATCTCGTCGACCAGCCGCGAGCGGGCGAGCCGCAAGGTGAAGTCGAAGGACAGCGCCAGCGCGACGCCGATGGCCAGCACCCACAGGGTCGGAATGGCCTTGTTGGGGATGACCCGGTCGTAGACGTTCATGGTGAACAAAGGCACCGCCAGCGCCAGCATGTTGACGACCAAAGCCGCCAGCAGCACCGGCCAGAACTCACGGCGGACCTTCCAGATTTCCGACCAGAACCAGTGGCGGTTGCGGGCGACATCCCACGGCCGCTCGGACTCGCGCTCCCGGGTCGGATCGGCTTCGACGAAAACAGCGCGGCCGGTGTAGGCCGGCTCGATATCGGTCAGCGCCACCCACGTCGGCTCGGCGATCCCGGGCGCATAAAGCAGGCCGTCGCCGGCGCGGGTTTCGAGCAGCACCGCCGCGCGATCGTCCTCGAGCTCGAGGATCGCCGGCAGCTTCTGAAGCGGCCAGCCGCGCAGCCGACGGACCAAAGGCTCGCCGCGCATGCCGATCTGGTCGAGCGCCGGCTCGACCTGGTGGAACGGCAAGGTGCCGTTGTCGGAAAGCGCCAACCCCGCGCGCAGGAGGACCGGGGAAGACGGCCGGTCTGCCTGACGCGCGAGGAAGGCTAGACAGTCGAGGACAGGGTCAATCTCACGCGATGGCGCGGAATCCAGCCAATGCATGAAACTCAACACCCGTCCCCTTCACTTATTGTCCGCCGGTCGGCGCGGGGGGACCCATCACCGGCTGCGGCATGCTGTTTTCCTGCAGATCCTCGGCCGGGATCGGATTGACCCGGTACTCGGCCCGCTCGTTGCTCCACGCCGCCTGCGGCATCTGGACGCCAAGGCACTCGATCAGCCGGTTGGTCGAGGCCAGCACGCGATATTGCGCGTACAGCTTCGCCATCCGCGCCGTCTCGGCCTGGGCCTGGACATTGTAGCGGGTGTTTTGCGCATCGAGCACATCGAGCAAGGACCGACGGCCGACGTTGAACTGCTCGCGATAGGACAGCAGCAGATCGTCGGACACGCGGCTCTGGGTCTCGAGCTCGCCGACCAGCCGGCTCTGGTTGGTCAGGCGGCTCCACGCCGAGCGCGTATCCTCCTCGGCGCGGCGGGTCATCTCGAACAGCCTGGCATGCGCCTCATCGGCGCGGGCCTGCTGCTCGCGGACATTGGCGATGTTGGTGCCGCCGTTGAACACCAGCCAGCGCAGGACGACGCGGCCGAGCAAATCGGTCGTGTGGCCGCTGGTGCCGTCGACATCATGGCCGGCGCGGGCGGTGCCTTCGAGGTTGACGCGCGGCCCCATCTCCGACTTGGCGGCGGTGATCAGCTCCCGCGCGGTCGACAGATCGGCAATCGATTCCTGGACTCGCGGGTTGTTCTGGCGAGCCAAAGCCTCGGCCTCTTCGAGCGTCGCCGGCATGCATTGCGAAAGATCGGGCGGCACCGTCACGCTGTCGATGGGAACACCGGCCAGCGTGCGGAACTGAATGCCGGCCGTGTCGAGATCCTCGCGGGCCTCGGTGACCCGGGCGCGGGCAGACTGCAGCCGCTCCTCGGCCTGCTGCTGATCGGCAATGCTGATCGAGCCCTTGGCGACGCCTTCGCGAAGGTCGCCGGCCAGTTTCTCATGGAAGCTGGCATTGTCCTCGGCGATCGCCGTCAGCCGCTGCTGCAGGAGATAGTCGATGTAGGCGCGCGAGACGTTGAGCGCGACATATTCCGAACGCTCCTCGACCCGGGCCGCGGCGGCGTCGGTACGCGATGCCTGGCGGCGGATCTCTGCCGAGCGGCCGCCCATGTCGAACAGCAACTGGTCCGCCGTGACGCTCGCTTCGAGCGGATACAACGTGTTGTTGTCCTCGTCGATCGCCCGGCGGGTCGGGCTATTCAGCTCGCGGATCCCGGCCGACGCCTCGACCGACACGCGCGGGAGCCACAGGCCCTCGGCCTGACGGCGTTCCTTGCGGGTGGCTTCGGTGTTGTGGATCGCCTGGCGAATTTCAGGATTGGTCTGGAGAGCCGCCTGGACGGCGTCCCTCAGTTCGATCGCCGCGGCGGGAGTTGCGCAAAGCAACAGCGCCCCGGGAATCATCAAGGTCCAGTGCTTCTTCATGTCTTCCCCCTTCTGGTCTTTCGGACGCGGGCCCCTGTCCACCAGGGGCCCGATCCGTGATCAGCCGTTAGCTGCCGGCTGCACTGCATCATGATGAAGCACCATGGCTTCGCTCGTGATGATGGATGCGGCGTCGAACGTAAAGCCGCCGTAATGCCCCATGTCCCCAAACGAAACGCCGTCGGTGGCGAGGGTTGCCAGACCGTGAAGTCCAGCTTCCGCGCCGATTCCAGCGCCCGGCAGGGCGTTCAACAAAGCATTGATGTCAGTACCGCCGCCGCCGTGGAGCGCGTCGGCGACGATCTGCTCGACCGCGCCGGGCAACTGGGCGCTGCCGCCGGCCATGGCCGGGACCAAAGCCTCGAGCGACGGCGCCACGGCCACGCCGTTCGACATCGCCGGCATCTGCAGCAACGCGCCCATGTCGGTGGCATCGAGCAGCGCGTTGGGGCCGCTGCCGAGCGACAGGCTGGACGCCAGCTCGCCGATGTGGCTCGCCGAAATCGCCATGTGCGAGCTCGTCGCCAGC